>NZ_JBRUGW010000024.1:0-30935 GCF_053206505.1 Streptococcus fryi
ATTCCATATGAGGCTTTCTAATGATGGTTTGCTTGCTTTTCATTATAGGTCATATGGGACTTTTTGATACTCAAAAGGCCCTATAATCTCTATGGTGGAGTTACCCACTACAGAAATTATAGAGCCTCAATAATGAGGTAGCTTATGAATAAGGCTACTTCTTTTGTTATTTTCATGTTACAATAGAAGCAGTGACTTGAAAGGTGAGAGGATAACTCATGGATGACACGGTATGGTTTCTATTAAGTATTATCGGAACATTGGCTTTTGCGGTGTCAGGAGCAATGGTGGCGATAGAAGAGGATTTTGATATATTGGGTATATTTACTCTAGGTTTTTTAACAGCCTTTGGAGGTGGAGCTATCCGAAATGTCATGATTGGTCTTCCTATGTCGGCGTTATGGAGTCAAGGGACGGGTTTTTACTATGCGATATTGGCTATCTTAGCGACCATTTTGATGCCAGGAACAGTATCTAGGCCTTGGCAGAGGATAGGTGTTTTTGCGGATGCTTTAGGCTTAGCGGCATTTAGTATTCAGGGTGCCTTGTATGCAAAGCAACTTGGTCAGCCCTTGAGTGCTTTGATTGTTGCAGCCGTTTTGACAGGAGCTGGTGGTGGTATTGTAAGGGATATCCTGGCGGGGCGTAAACCAGGAGTCCTAAGGAGCGAGATATATGCTGGATGGGCTATTTTGGCAGCTATTATTATTCACTTAAGAATTGTCAAAAGTGATGCTGATTATCTGGTTTTGGTCTCTTTAATCACAGGACTTCGTCTGTTAGGGTATAAGAAAAAGTGGCAGTTGCCACATGTTACACATCATAAAGGGGAGAAAAAATGATAAAGTTAATTGCGATTGATCTTGATGGGACATTATTAAACCATAAAAAAGAGTTGCCTTCAGAGAATGTTGAGGCTATTCAAAAAGCTGTTGCTGCTGGTATCAAGGTTGTTCTTTGTACAGGACGCCCTTTACCAGGAACGCGCCCTATTTTTGAACAATTAGGTCTAACAAATGAATATGTGATTGTTAACAATGGTTGTTCAACTTATGCAACAGAGAATTGGAAATTGATTGATGATTTTCATTTGACGGCAGAGGACATTCGATTACTATCAGATGTATCTCGAAAAGAAAAAGGCGTACAATTGACAATTTTTGATGAAAAAGAACATTATTATGTTATTGATGAGGAGCCTTCGGATATCGTTGTTCAGGATGCTAGTCTGGTCTATTTAGAGCCAACATCTATTACAACAGATGATTTGCTAGCTTTAAATGATATTCAGTTCCAAGCGATGTTTTTAGCTGAAGAAAGCCGTTTGGATAGCTTCCAAGAACGTTACGAAGCTGAATTGAGTGAGCGTTTTAGTACTGTCAGAAGTCAACCTATTATTTTTGAAGCGATGCCAAAAGGCGCAACAAAGGCTGCTGCTTTGAAAGCTTTAGCGGATAGACTTGCTATCTCCTCAGATGAAATCATGGCATTGGGGGATGCCAACAACGATATTGAAATGTTAACCTTGGCAGGATATAGTGTTGCTATGGGAAATAGTCCTGAACATATTAAGTCACTTGCTAAATATGTGACAGGTACAAATGACGCTGCTGGTGTTGCTCAAGCTATTTATCAATACGCTCTACATCAGGATTAACAGGTTATTGTTTTTGCTAAAATTGTGATATCAGAAAAACCCTCACTATGCGATGCATTAAGTGAGGGTTTAATATGATTATGCTCTAGTTCTGAAAATCATCGTAATGGTTGTTGGTCTAACTGATAGGCAATAGTGGTAAGTCCATTGCTGCCATTTCTTCAGCAGAAACAGTCATACCATCTGCCACCCAATTTCCAAGGACAGAAACAATAGCATTACTGAAGAAAGAGGTTGCGTAGCTAGATGTTTTTTTACGACGGTAACGCTGGTAGGCTTTAAAGCGTTTGGCTACGGTCGTCATGATAATGGTCTCCAGATGGTGCTGAAAAGCGAGCGTGAGGATTTTAGCCTCTTTTTTAGCTTCTGTGAATAAGTATAACCAAGCTTGATAGGCTTGCGTCTTGAGATTGAAATCTTTTAGTCCTCGAAAAATTCGTCTCGTGACCTTGACTAGAATCCCTTTTAGCATATCTTCTTTTGATTTGTAATTACGATAGAAGGCATTGCGGGATACACCAGCTTTGATCACTAATTCAGAAATCGTGATTTGAGATAAACTCTTTTTTTCCAACAAAAAAAGTAAGGCAGTTTCCAGAGCTTCCTTTGTGAGATGATTTGATTCTTTATTGGATTGGGAAAGATTTTTTAAAGACGCTGGTGATATTGCCATAACAAATCCTCTCTATCTGTGACATCTGATTTTAAAAAGGGGTCATTCCCCTATATTCATGATATAATTTTAAGTGAAATTAGTTTGTTTGTCAAACAAAACTAAATGGTTATTATGGTGTTATGAAGAGAGGAAAACAAATGACTTGGAAAATTGTTGTAGATACAGGGTGTGATTTTAGAGAGTTACCTGATCTGGCTCCTGATACTGAGTTTGTTAAAGTGCCCTTTACTATTCAAATTGGCAACGAAACATTCTTGGATGATTTTAATCTAGATATTGATAAAATGATGGATAGCATGTATGCATCTTCTGTTGCTGCGGGTTCTGCTTGTCCGAGCCCAGATGCCTATCTGGAAGCATACCGTGGTGCTGATAATATTGTTGTTGTAACGATTACTGGCACATTATCTGGTAGTCAGAACAGTGCTCGTCTAGCTAAGGAAATGTACTTAGAAGAGAATCCAAATGCTAACGTTCACTTGATTGATTCGCTTTCTGCTGGAGGTCAGGTTGACTTATTAACCCTCGAAATCAATCGTTTGATTAAAGAAGGGTTAGCTTTTGATGACTTTGTTGCTGCCATTACAGACTATTACGCGAAAACAAAACTGGTATTTGTATTAGCTAAAGTCGATAATCTGGTCAAAAATGGTCGTTTGAGCAAATTGATTGGGACAGTTGTTGGCTTGTTGAATATCAGAATGGTTGGAGAAGCAAGTGAGGATGGCAAACTAGAATTACTTCAAAAGGCGCGTGGTCAGAAAAAAGCTGTTACTTCAACTATTGAAGAGATGATTAAAGCTGGTTACAAGGGTGGTAAGGTTGTCATTACACATCGTAATAATGATAAAATTTGCCAACAGTTAGAAGAGGGCCTTCGTGCTAAATTCCCAGATCTATCCTTTACTACAGTACCAACATCTGGTCTATGTAGCTTTTATGCCGAAGAAGGTGGTATACTGATGGGCTATGAAATTTAAAGAGCCGTACTGTTTTTACTACAGCATAGTTTAACTAGATTGCTAAGCTGTTGATATGAACTTATAAAAAGAGCTAGGCGTTGTACTGCCCTCCTAATCGTTAGATATCTTGTCTAACTTTTGGAATGCAGTTCATTGCCTAGCTCTTTTTACTTTTCACGAATAACTTCTACTTTATAACCATCAGGATCTTTGACGAAATAGTAGTTTGGTGGGTTACCTGGAAGTCCTTTTAAATCAGTGACCTCATAACCAGCCTTGAGATGTTCTTGATGTAAGCCTTCAAGATCTGCGCTACTTAAAGCGATATGAGCAAAGCCATCTCCAATAACATAAGGACCATGATCGTAGTTATAGGTTAATTCTAGCTCGTAATCATCTCCTTCAAGGCTTAAATAAACAATTGTAAATTTATGCTCAGGGAAGTCTTTACGACGTGTCTCTTTAAAGCCGAAAGCCTCTTGGTAGAAGGCGATTGATTTATCAAGATTTTCAACTCTTAAACAAGTGTGAAGCATTTTGCTTGCCATAGGGAACTCCTTTTAAATAATAGTGATGGGTATAAACTAGGGGTATTTCTTAATATTACTGTGCTGTAATGCCATTAGCTTGGTTGTAGGCGTCAATGTTTTGTTTGACGACATTGAGGCGATTTTGCAACTCATTTTTAAGCGTTTCTTTTGTTAAGGCATTAACAGCATTTTGAGCTAGCTCCCAGTTAGGTGTTGATTGTACACTTTCTGCTTGGAGGACTAGTTCTTGAGCTTTGCCTTGATTGTCAAGTTCGGCAGATAAACCGTTAAGTGCCTCTTGTAGTCGGTCTTTTTCTTGTTGGTTGGACACAATATCGATTGCAGCTTGAGCAGTTGCAAGGTTTTCTGCGTTTAGTTCCTTGTCAAGTGTTGCTAAATAATCTTCAGCTAAACGGACATCCTCTGGTTTATCTTCAGCTTTTTCTTCCGGTTTATCTGTATTTTGTGTGACAGTCATTTGTGTGTTAGGATTAACAACTTGATGTTTGTTTCCGAAGAAAACATATAGAAAACCAGCAAGAGATAATACCATAACGGTTAAGATAAAGTAGACAATTTCACTTTTAGACGATTTCATACTTTTTCCTTTTCTAAGTGTTTAAATTGTAGGGCATACTATTCTATTATAGTGTAAATACTGGATTTTTCAAGCATTTATAGCCTAATTCTGAAAAAACCTAAAAATTTCTTCTGTAACCCCTTGTCTATCTTACTGTATTCTTATAAAATGTAGAAGACGGCATTGCTGTTAAATTCTTTAAGTGAGGATACACTTTATGAACTGGCAAGAGATTCTTTTCTCTTTTATTGGTGGCTTAGGGCTATTTCTCTTTAGTATCAAGTATATGGGAGATGGTTTACAACAGGCTGCAGGAGATAAACTGCGCTATTATATTGATAAATATACCAGCAATCCTTTTTACGGAGTCTTAGTGGGGATTATCATTACTGGATTAATCCAATCCAGTTCGGGAGTTACAGCGATTTCTATTGGTCTTGTTTCAGCTGGGTTGTTGACGCTTAGACAGGCTATTGGAATTATAATGGGTGCCAATATTGGTACGACAGTCACATCTTTTTTGATTGGTTTTAAATTGGGTGACTATGGTCTTCCTATTTTGTTTGTTGGTGCTATTTTATTACTTTTTGTTCAAAATCGAAAACTTAACAACATTGGTAAGATTTTGTTTGGTTTAGGAGGAATATTTTTCTCACTTGAACTAATGGGTTCAGCAATGGAGCCTTTGCGTGATGTTAAGGCTATCCATGATTATATGATTACACTAGGTGATAAACCTCTTCAAGGTGTCTTTATAGGAACGTTATTTACAGTATTGATTCAGTCCTCATCGGCTGCCATTGGTATTTTACAAGGGATGTATGCCAGTCAGTTACTAGACTTACAAGGTGCTATTCCGATGATGTTGGGTAGTAATATCGGGACATGTATTACAGCAGTTCTTGCGGCTCTAGGTGCAAGTGTTTCAGCTAAACGAGTTGCTGGTGCCCATGTTCTTTTCAATGTTTTAGGTAGTGTGCTTTTCTTGTTGCTATTGAGTCCTTTTACCAGTTTTGTGGCTTGGTTGGGAAATAGTCTTCACTTGACATCAGAAATGAATATCGCTGTGGCACATGGTATTTTTAACATTACGAATACCATCTTGCTCTTCCCGTTTATCGGTACTTTGGCTTATATTGTGACGACTATGATTCCTGGAGAGGACGAACAAGAAAAATACGAACCTCACTACTTGGATCGCATGCTATTGACACAGTCTCCGTCGTTTGCATTAGGTAACGCCAAAAAAGAATTGATTCACCTTGGCGCTTATGCGACACAAGCATTTGAAGCAGCTTTTAAGTATATTGAAACCAATGACGAAACATATGCTAAAAAAGTACAAAAATATGAGGATGCTGTTAATAATATTGATGAACAGTTAACACACTACTTGATTGATTTATCAAATGAAATTCTAAGTGAGAGCGAGAATGAAGTCTTGGCAGGTATTCTTGATTCGTCTCGTGACCTTGAACGCATTAGTGACCATGCGCTTAATCTTGTTCGTTTGACGGATTATAATATTTCTAAAAATATTTCTTTCTCCAAAGAAGCTCAGAAAGAGTTGGAAGATATTTATACCTCAACACATAGCATCCTATTAGACGCTATGCGTGTGATTATTGATAATGATTTGGTCTTGGTTGGTGAAATGAAGGTCAATCACAAGTACCTCAAAGACCTTGAACGCCGTGTTCGTCGTACCCATATCAAACGTATGAACGAAGGTATTTGTACCCCGATTGCTGGGATTAACTTTATTGATTTGATTACACCAAGTACACGTATTGCAGATCATGCCTTGAATCTAGCTGAAAAAGTAGAATTCAATCAATTATAGATATAAAAAACCTGACTGGTCTAGTTTTCCTGTCAGGTTTTAATTAGGTTGAAGTGTTTTTAAGTACCGTTCAAATGTCTCAGATTTTGCAGTCACAGTGATGTTTTCATTGGTTAGGGGGTGTGTAAAAGAGAGTCTATGGGCGTGTAGCATAAGACGGGGTGCAGGCTTTGTGGCATATAAGGGATCGCCAATAATGGCGTGTTGATGATGTGCTAGATGAACCCTTATTTGATGTGTTCGACCTGTTTTTAATTGGCAGTTGACCAGACAAGATCCTTTAAACTGTTTCAATCGTTTGACAATGGTAATGGCAGTTTGTCCATTCTGGGAATCAACTACCCTTTTACGACGGTCGTGTCTGTGTCGTCCGATCTTATCTTTATAGATGGTTTGTTTGTCAGTAAAATTTCCGCTAGAGAGAGCCCAGTATTCTCTTGAGATAGCCTTGTTTTCTAGTAGTCTATTGAGGATAGGGAGGATAAAGGGGTTTTTAGCAAACATGATTAAACCACTTGTCTCCATATCAAGCCTATGGACAACGTAAGCGGTCTGTTTAATATAAGCAGATACGTGGTTGAGTAAGGCAATCTCCTTTGGTGAGTTACCATGTGTTTTCATTCCCTCTGGTTTGTTGACAATGATGAGATGTTGATCTTCGTAGAGACAGTTAACCAAGCTAGCATTACCCCAAAGGATTTCTTTGTCAGGATACTCTTCGTTAGTGAAGGTTAATGTGACGATGTCTCCTTGCTTGACAAGACTTTGCCAGTTAACTTCTGAATGGTTAATGCTAATGTTTTTCTTGATACGTAAAAAATGCCTAATTTTTCTAGGGATTAACAAATGATGTTCTAGTAAGTCTTTGACAGTAGTATCTGGATAAGGGTTTGAAAAAGTATAAGTGACAACCATGGTATTTCCTTTATTTTGAGGTACTGGATACCATTTTACCGAAAAATCGGTCAAAAAGTAAGTCTTAAGACTGAAAAAAGCGAGTCATTCGGGTCTTTTCTTGAGATGATAAAATCTCCATGCTATAATTATGCTATGGACTTTTTAACATTACTGAAGAAAAAATTTATTCCTAAACAAAAACGATCAAGTTTAGATGATCAGATAGATATAGAAGATCAACAACCGGCTGCTCTTGATTCTGACGAAGAAATGGGTAATGAAGAGCAAGATTATATAGAGTCTCGTTACCAGAGAAGTCAATCGTCATTGGAACACAATCAGACAAATATAGGTAAGTTGCTTGGTCGTCTATCTCTTGATAAGAAACATCCTATTCGCCGTTTTTGGCGAAAATACCATCTGACTAAGATAATCATGATTCTCATCACGACCTTCGTGTTGTTGACATCGATTTATTTGTTTTATTTAGCTAAAACAGCTAAGGTATCTGATTTGCAAGAAGCGTTAAAAGCGACCACAGTCATTTATGATCGTTATGGGGACTATGCTGGTAGCCTTTCTGGACAAAAAGGTACCTATGTTGAGTTAGATGCTATTTCTGATGATTTGGAAAATGCAGTTATTGCGACAGAGGATCGCACTTTTTATGAGAATAATGGTGTCAATCTCAAGCGGATGTTATTAGCTATTGCAACCTTAGGTCGTTCTGGTGGTGGATCAACAATCACACAACAATTGGCAAAAAATGCCTACTTAACACAGGATCAGACGATTAAGCGTAAGGCGCGTGAATTTTTCTTAGCTTTGGAGCTGACCAAAAAATATAGCAAAGATGATATTTTGACCATGTATTTGAATAACGCTTATTTTGGCAATGGTATATGGGGAATTGAGGATGCTAGTCAAAAGTATTTTGGAACAAGGGCTGCTGATTTGACGCTAGATGAAGCTGCAACACTGGCTGGTATGTTGAAAGGTCCTGAGATTTATAATCCGTATTATTCCATTGAAAATGCAACTAATCGTCGTGATACAGTATTACAGGTCATGGTTGATGCAGGAAAGATTACTCAGGAAGTTGCTGATGAGGCCGCAGCGATTGGTTTGGGTAACCGTTTAGCGGATACTTATCAAGGTCGTTCAGATGACTACAAATACCCTTCTTATTTTGATGCGGTTATCAATGAAGCCTTATCGGTTTATGGTATCAGTGAAAAAGATATTGTCAACAGTGGCTACAAAATCTATACTGAACTAGATCAAAATTACCAATCAGGTATGCAAGTCACATTTGATAATGATAGCTTATTCCCTGTCTCTGAATATGATGGTACTCGCTCGCAAGCTGCTAGTGTTGCTCTAGACCCTAAAGACGGTGCTGTTAGAGGATTGGTTGGGCGTGTCAACTCAACTGAAGCCACGTTTCGTAGTTTTAACTATGCCACACAATCGCAGAGAAGCCCCGCATCAACAATTAAACCTTTGGTCGTCTATACTCCGGCTGTATCATCTGGTTGGGATATTGATGTCGACCTACCAAACAGTGTGATGGATTTCCGTGGCTACCAACCTAGCAATTACGGTGGATTTCAATCAGATGTTGTTCCGATGTATCAAGCACTAGCTAATTCGTATAATATCCCTGCAGTCTATGCCTTGGATAAATTGGGTCTGAATCAAGCCTTTGCTTACGGCAAAAAATTTGGGCTAAATTTGAAACAAACTTCAGAAGAACTTGGCGTTGCTTTGGGAGGTGGCGTTGTTACTAATCCCTTAGAAATGGCTCAAGCTTATGCTGTTTTTGCGAATGATGGTATCATGAATAAGGCACATTTGATTACCAGAATTGAAAAAGCTAATGGAGAGGTATTGAAAACTTTTACCCCCTCAGCCAAACGCATTATCAGCAAGGCTACAAGTGATAAGATGACGAGTATGATGTTAGGCACTTTTTCAAATGGGACAGCTATTAACGCTAATGTGTATGGTTATGTTTTGGCAGGAAAGACAGGAACGGCAGAGACGGAGTTTAACCCTAACCTAGCTGGTGATCAGTGGGTTATTGGCTACACGCCAGATGTGGTCATTAGTCAGTGGGTTGGTTTTGACAAGACTGATGAAAATCACTATTTGGTAGACTCGAGTGCAGGTACAGCTTCCTACATTTTCAGTACCTTAGCAAGCCATGTTTTACCTTATACCCCAGGGACACCGTTCACTGTTGAGAATGCTTACGCTCAAAATGGTATTGAAGCTGAATATATCGATCCTACTCTGGTGACTGAATCTCAATCTATCATTGATGGTTTAAGAGAGTCTGCAGAAGAAGCGGTGAAACGCTTAGGTGAGGTTGTTGAAGAAACAGGAGTCGTTGAAAAAGCGCAAAGCCTCTTACAAGATATTGTTAATTATTTCAAATGACACTAGACTTGCGTCAGGCTATAAAAAATGGTATCATTAAAACAATATGGAGGCATTATGGCACTGAAAAAAGCAAGTCTGGCGTGTGTGGATTGTGGGTCTCGTAATTACTCAATAAATGTTAGCAGTAACCCAAAGCCAACACGATTAGAAGTTAATAAATTTTGTAAGCATTGTAAGAAATACACTCTACATAAAGAAACACGATAGGAGGCATTTGTGAAAAAGAAAGGTATTTTTGGTATTTTAAGAGATACAACTTGGCCAACACCAAAACAAGCTTGGCGTGATTACGTATCAATTTTACAATACACAGCATTTTTTGCATTGATTATTTTCTTGTTTGATAGATTTATCTCAGCAGGATTACTTAGTCTCATCAATCGTTTTTAAAAAAGTCAGTAAAAATGTGGCAAGTTCTTGTCACATTTTTTGCTTTTGTGTTATAATGTTGGTGAGCAAGGGCCGGTAGGCTTTTTTATTATGGAAAATCTTCCATGCAATTATCAATTAGTCAAAAGGAGGCTAAAATGTTAGATAGTTTCGATAAAGGTTGGTTTGTGCTACAAACGTATTCAGGTTATGAAAATAAGGTCAAAGAAAATCTCTTGCAACGTGCACAGACTTATAACATGTTAGACAATATTCTTCGTGTTGAAATTCCAACACAGACAGTAAATGTGGAAAAAAATGGTCAGGTCAAAGAAGTTGAAGAAAATCGATTCCCAGGTTACGTCTTGGTTGAGATGGTAATGACGGATGAGGCTTGGTTTGTGGTACGTAACACACCCAACGTTACAGGTTTCGTCGGTTCACATGGTAACCGTTCAAAGCCAACACCGCTTCTTGAAGAAGAAATTCGTGCGATTCTGATCTCTATGGGGCAAACTGTTGATGTCTTTGATACTAATATTAAACCAGGCGATATGGTACAAATCATTGACGGTGCTTTCATGGGTCAAGAGGGTCGTGTTGTTGAAATCGAAAACAACAAGGTTAAGATTATGATTAACATGTTTGGTAGTGAAACAGCTGCTGAGTTGGAGCTATATCAAATTGCCGAGTTGATGTAAGATAACATACTTTGATGAAAATGTCGAAGTCAGGAGTTATATGCGTAATCGTAGTGGTGGTCTAGTATCACCACTTTTTTGTCTCTTAGCAGTCAATTCGTGCCTTTTTGATGAAAACATGCTATAATTAAGGGTAAAATCTAATTTTGGAGAGAAACGTGAGTATAGAAGACTATATACCGACCTTTGCCGTTCAGGCAGTGTATGATTTACGACCAGATAGTTTGAGAAAACATGGGATTCGTGTTGTTTTGGTAGATTTGGATAACACCTTAATTGCGTGGAATAATCCAGATGGTACACCAGAGTTACGGGAATGGCTTGATAGTATGACTGAAGCAGATATGCCTGTGATTGTGGTGTCCAATAATAGTCACGAGCGTGTACAGAGAGCAGTTGAACATTTTCATGTCGATTTTGTGGCGCGTGCTATGAAACCTTTTACGCGTGGAATTGACAAGGCTATTGAGCGTTATGGTTTTGATCGTAGCGAAGTTGTGATGGTTGGTGATCAACTGATGACAGATATTCGTGCAGCACACAGGGCGGGCATTAAGTCGATTTTAGTCAAACCTTTGGTAGCTTCAGATGCTTGGAATACTAAATTTAACCGTTGGCGAGAGCGCCGAGTGATGATGAAGATAAAAGACAAATATGGTCAATTGGAGTATAAGAAGGACATTTAAGTGGAAGAATTAATTTGTATTGGCTGTGGTGTTACTATACAGACAGATGATAAAGATAGTCTTGGCTATACACCTCAATCAGCCTTAGAAAAAGGTCTGGAGATAGGAGCTCTTTATTGTCAACGTTGCTTCAGATTGAGGCATTACAATGATATTACAGATGTTCAGTTGTCTGATGATGATTTCTTAAAACTGTTACACGAGGTTGGCGATAGTGATGCCTTGGTAGTGAATGTTATTGATATTTTTGATTTCAATGGCTCGGTCATTCCAGGTTTATCACGTTTTGTTGCTGGTAATGATGTCTTATTAGTTGGTAATAAAAAAGATATCCTCCCAAAATCAGTCAAGGATGGCAAGGTTACTCAATGGTTGACTGAGCGTGCACATGAGGAAGGACTGCGTCCAGTTGATGTGATACTAACCTCTGCACAGAATAAGCATGCCATTAAAGAATTGATTGACCGCATCGAGCATTTACGTCAAGGTCGAGATGTTTATGTTGTCGGTGTGACAAACGTTGGTAAATCAACACTTATTAATGCCATCATTCAGGAAATTACAGGTGATAAAGATGTGATTACCACTTCTCGTTTTCCAGGAACAACCCTTGATAAGATTGAGATTCCTTTAGATGATGGTAGCTTCATTTACGATACGCCAGGTATCATTCACCGTCACCAGATGGCTCACTACCTCTCAGATAAGTCTCTGAAGCTAGTTAGCCCTAAAAAAGAAATCAAACCCAAAACTTATCAGTTAAACGCCAAACAGACGCTGTTTTTGGGTGGTTTGGCACGCTTTGACTTTGTTTCTGGTGAAAAACAAGGTTTTACAGCTTATTTTGATAACAATTTGACCTTGCATCGTACTAAGTTAGAAGGGGCAGATGCCTTTTATGATAAGCACGTCGGTAGCCTTCTTGTACCACCAAGTGCTAATGAACAAGAAGATTTTCCAGAACTCGTGAAACATGACTTTACCATCAATGGTAAGGTGGACATCGTGTTCTCTGGATTAGGTTGGCTACGTGTCAATGGGGAGGCTAAGGTGTCCGCTTACGCCCCTAAAGGTGTGGCTGTCTTGACACGAAAGGCCCTGATTTAAAAAGTAAAGGAGATATAATGGCATTAACAAGCAAACAAAGAGCTTTTTTAAAGAGTGAAGCTCATAGCCTAAAGCCGATTATCCAAATCGGTAAAAATGGTTTAAATGACCAAATCAAAACAAGTGTTCGTCATGCTCTTGATGCAAGGGAATTAATTAAAGTGACCTTGTTGCAAAATACAGACGAGGACATCCATGACGTCGCAGAGATTTTAGAAGACGAGATTGGTGTTGATACCGTTTTGAAAATTGGCCGTATTTTGATTTTGTACAAAGAGTCATCTCGTAAAGAAAATAGGAAACTATCTGTCAAAGTAAAGGCGATTAGAAGTCAAGGATAGTTGGAGGTATTATGGCGATTGAACTTTTAACCCCATTTACAAAGGTAGAGTTAGAGGTGGAAAGTAAAGATAAGACCCGTAAGCAAGTTGGCATTTTGGGTGGAAATTTCAACCCTATTCATAATGCTCATCTGGTTGTTGCTGATCAGGTTAGACAACAGTTGGGACTTGATGAGGTCTTATTGATGCCTGAATACACCCCCCCTCATGTGGATAAAAAAGAGACCATTGATGAAAAATATCGTTTGAAGATGTTAGAAATGGCTATTGAGGATGTAGAGGGGCTTGGTATTGAAACGATTGAGTTAGAACGCCAAGGGATTAGTTATACTTATGACACGATGTCTCTGTTGATTGAAGCTAATCCTGATGTGGATTATTATTTTATCATTGGTGCAGATATGGTGGATTATTTACCTAAATGGCACCGTATTGATGAACTTATTAACATGGTACAGTTTGTCGGTGTGCAGCGACCACGCTACAAAGTCGGTACCAGTTATCCAGTGATTTGGGTTGATGTGCCTTTGATGGATATTTCATCAAGCATGATTAGGGATTTTATCAAAAAAGGCAGAACGCCTCATTATCTTTTGCCCAAACCGGTGTTAGATTATATTAAGAAGGAAGGTCTATACAAATGACCTATGCACATTTACTAGGGATGGGTAGAGAAGAGCTCTTGGCTAAATTGTCTTTGAAAGTCTCTTCTAGGCGTTTAAGTCACATGATTGGTGTTGAGGAAACGGCTAAACAGCTTGCAGCTCAATATGGTTGTGATATTAGTAAGGCAGGACTTGCAGGGCTTTTGCATGACTATGCCAAGGCTGAATCTGATGAACGTTTTTATCAAGTGATAGACCAGTACAACTTGAATCAGGAGTTGAAAAACTGGGGAAATAATATTTGGCATGGGGTAGTAGGTCGTTATATCATTCAAGAGGAGTTGGGCTTAGAAGATGATGAACTTCTTAGAGCCATTGAAATCCATACTGTTGGAGCTGCTGAGATGACACTGCTTGATAAAATCGTTTATATTGCTGATTATATTGAACCTAGTCGTGATTTTCCTGGAGTGGACGAGGCAAGACGCTTAGCCGTTGTGTCACTTGATGAGGCTGTTGCTTATGCAACTGCTCGAACAATTGCCTATCTAGCAACAAAAGGCTTGCCCATTTATCCCCAAACCCTAGAAACTTACAATGCTTTTGTAAGTTATTTAACATAAAGTGAGGAACTGTGTGAAAGAAGAACAATTATTAGGATTGGTTGTCAAAGCTGCTGATGAGAAGAGAGCTGAAGACATTACCATTTTGGAGTTACAAGAGCTAACAAGTATGACGGATTATTTCGTTATTATGCATGCGAGCAATAGTCGTCAACTCGAAGCTATCGCCGAACATATTCGCGAGCAAGTGAAATTAGCAGGTGGCGATGCTAGTCATGCTGAAGGAGATGCTAAAGGTGGTTGGGTTCTATTGGACCTCAATAGTGTTATCGTTCATATTTTTTCAGAGGACGAGCGCTATCACTACAATCTTGAAAAACTATGGCATGATGCGCCAATTCGTGATACTGGTGATTTCTTATCAGCTTAATGCTCAAGCCCTTAAATTAGCTTGTTCAACAGCTTTTAGGGGCTTTTATGTTACAAATGAAAGGATGCTATATGGCAACTTATGAGACTTTTGCCAAAGTTTATGATGCTATCATGGATGACGGCTTGTATGATAAATGGACAGATTTTAGCCTACGCCATTTTCCAAAGGATAAGACTAAACTGTTAGAATTAGCCTGTGGAACAGGGATTCAATCACTGCGTTTTGCAGAAAAAGGATTTGATGTGACAGGTCTCGATTTGAGTGAAGATATGCTGAATTTAGCTCGTCAACGAGTCAAGGTAGCAGGTCAATCCGTCCACTTTGTGCAAGGTAACATGCTTGATTTATCGACTCTTTCAGGCTTTGATTTGGTGACCTGTTATTCGGATTCCCTATGTTATTTAGCTGATGAAGTTGAGATGGGTGATGTTTTTGAGCAAGTTTATCAGACCTTGAAGCCTGGCGGTACTTTTATTTTCGATGTTCATTCGACCTATCAGACAGATGAGGTTTTTCCTGGCTATTCTTACCACGAAAATGCTGATGATTTTGCAATGGTTTGGGATACTTACGCTGATGCTGCGCCGCATTCAGTTGTTCATGAGTTAACGTTTTTTGTTCAAGAAGACGATGGTCGCTTTACACGTCACGATGAAGTACATGAGGAACGAACTTATGATGTGTTGACCTATGATGTTTTATTGGAACAGGCGGGGTTTGTGGATGTCAAAGTCTATGCAGATTTTGAAGATAAAGCACCTTCAGATACTTCAGCTCGTTGGTTCTTTGTGGCGAGTAAACCATGATTACAGGTATTGTAGCAGAATTTAATCCCTTTCATAATGGTCATAAATACTTACTTGACCAAGTAGATGGTTTAAAAATAGTTGTCATGTCAGGGAATTTTATGCAGCGTGGTGAACCAGCTATCGTGGATAAATGGACAAGGGCTAAAATGGCATTGGCAAATGGTGCAGATATCATTGTTGAATTACCTTTTTTAGCAGCTGTTCAATCAGCTGACTATTTTGCTAAGGGAGCGCTTGACATATTGGCAAAATTGGGTGTTCAGCAACTAGCATTTGGGACTGAAGAGCTTATAGATTATAATAAAATTGGTCAGATATACTGTGAAAAAGAAGAGCAAATGCTGGCTTATCTTGATCAATTACCAGCTGACCTATCCTATCCTCAAAAGACCCAGCTCATGTGGGAAAAATTTACCGGTCTGACCTTTACAGGACAAACACCTAATCATATTCTAGCTTTAGCTTATGCTAAAGCGGCAACACCTTTAGGGATATCGTTATGTCCGATTCAGCGCCAAGGACAAGGTTTTCATTCAGAAGACAAGGATAGGCAATTTGCTTCTGCGACTGCTATCAGGAAACATTCGCTTGACCATGAGTTTATTGCTCAGGTTATTCCTTCTGCCGAGATGTTTGTGTCCTCTCAGCACGTATCATGGGAGGATTATTTCCTTTATCTGAAATATCAACTATTAAGCCATCCAGATTTGACAGCTATCTATCAGGTCAATGCTGAAATGGCCAATCGTTTGAAGGATGCAATAAAACACGTTTCGACTGTCGATGACTTGATTGACCGAGTAGCAACGAAGCGCTATACCAAGGCAAGAGTTCGTCGTTTGTTAACCTATATTTTGGTTAATGCTGTAGAAGCACCCCTACCTCAAACGATTCACGTTTTAGGGTTTAGTGCAGCTGGTCAAGCCTACCTATCATCCATAAAGAAAAGTGTTGATTTAGTGACTAGAATTGGCTCAACGGCGTGGGATGAAGCAACGCAGAAAGCGGACCAAATTTATCAGCTTGGTCACCCAGGCATATCAGAACAAAGCTGGGGGAGATTTCCGATTCAATGATTTTTACAGAACTTCAAAAAAAGTTATAAAAGCGCTTTACAAGATTCTATAATGTGATATAATGACTTTGTAAAAATAAATAGTCGTGGATTGTAACTAAGAATAATTAGGCAAGACTACAAATGGCTGAGCTTTTCTCGGTCTGTTTGTGGTCTTTTTTCTTATTGTCAATCTGAAAAGGAGTTATTATGGCAGTTATTATTGCTTCGGATGCAAATGGCTTGGAATTGAAGACCAGCATTGTAGTGTATTTAAAGGAGAAGGGGCACGAGGTAGTTGATTTGTCCTTTCAAAAGGATCTTGATATTGTTGATGTGACGCTCAAGGTCACACAATATTTGACAGAACATCCAGATGATTTAGCAATTATCGTTGATGATTATGGCGTGACCAGTTTTATGGCAGCTAGCAAAATCAAAGGTATGATTGTGGCAGAAGCTTCTGATGAACGTACTGCTTACATGACACGCGGTCATAATAATTCAAGAATTATAACTCTTGGAGCTGAGTTAGTAGGTCATGGGTTAGGTCAAAAAATTGCAGAAGGTTTTGTGACAGGAACTTATGATGGTGGACGTCATCAGATTCGTGTCGATATGCTCAATAAAATGTGTTAACAGTAAGGAGAAATGAAATGAAAATTGCATTAGGGTGTGACCATATTGTCACAGATACAAAAATAGCAGTGTCGGATTTTTTGAAATCCTTAGGGCATGATGTTTTAGATATGGGTGCTTATGACTTTACCAGAACTCACTATCCTATCTATGGTAAAAAAGTTGGTGAGGCTGTATCCTCTGGTGAGGCTGATTTGGGCGTTTGCTTATGTGGCACAGGAGTAGGTATAAGTAACGCAGTTAATAAAGTTTCTGGTGTTAGAGCAGCCCTCGTGAGAGACTTATCGACAGCAATGTATGCTAAAGAGCAGCTAAATGCTAATGTGATTGCTTTTGGTGGTAAAATTACGGGAGAATTATTGATTTGTGATATCATTGAGGCTTTCTTAAAAGCGGAATACAAACCGACTGAAGCAAATGAGTCCCTGATTAAGAAGATTACTCAACTTGAAACAAGTCATGAAGATCAGAAAGATAGTCATTTCTTTGATGAATTTATCCAAAAATGGAACAAAGGTCTTTACCACGATTAAAATTTTTTATAAAAGCGCTTGCACAAAAGATAAAATGTGCTATAATGGTTTTAGAAATTGAATAAGAGTGGATCGTAACTAAATGACTTAGGCGAGACTGCAAATAAGCTAGGGAGGAGACCTTGGTTTGTTTGTAGTCTTTTTCTGTTCTTATGACAATATAAAAACAGAAAGGAGATTAAGATGTATCGAATAGTACAGTCCCTCAATAATAATGTTGCGCTTGTGAAGAACCAACAAGGTGAACAGGCTGTTGTTATGGGGCTTGGCATTGCCTTCCAAAAGAAAAAGGGTGATATCGTCGTTGAGAGTAAAATTGAAAAAGTATTTCAGCTTAAAAATGACGAATCTAAGGAGAATTTCTTAACCTTGTTAAAAGATGTTCCTTTAGATTTTATTACAGCTACTTATGAAGTCATTGATTATTTGACAACAACATATCAGTTTCCTGTTCAGAGTTACCTTTATGTCACCTTGACGGATCATATATACTTGAGTTATCAATCGTTACTGAAGGGTAATTATCAACATAGTCGCTTACCAGATGTCGGAAAAGAGTATCCCACAGAGCTTCAAATGGCCAGAGAGGCATTGACTTTATTTAGACAGAAAATTTTTGAAGATTTTCCTGAAGATGAAGTTTTAAAAATAGCATTACATTTTATCAATGCCAAAGGTGAAGAAGTTGTTAAGCAGCAAACTTCCTTAAAGCAGACGATTAGCCAATTGATCGAAACGGAACTTAAACAACATCAGATCAAACGGACGAAAGAAAACAGCAATTTCTATGATCGTTTTATGATTCATCAGGCTTATTTTGTGGATCGCTTTGAAAAACAGGTTCAGGATTCCAACCCTTCCTTAGACAGCTTAGCGGTTTATGTGCAAGAACAATATCCACAAGCCAGTGCTATTGTAAAAGCCATTGGTCAAAAAATATCTGAAGAAACAGGATTAGTGATGTCAAAAAGTGAAGCAGTATATATGGCTTTACACATTCAAAGATTGCTATAAATGAAAGGAGAGCAATATGACAAAAGAAGAACTACAAATGTTGGGGTTTGAGATTGTAGCTTATGCAGGAGATGCTCGTTCGAAATTGTTAGAGTCATTAAATGCTGCGCAAGCAGGTGATTATGCTAAAGCTGAAGCTTTGATTCAAGATGCAAATGCATGCATTATTGAGGCTCATAAATCCCAGACGGAATTGTTAGCTAAAGAGGCAAATGGTGATGATTTAGCTTTTAGCGTGACCTTGATGCATGGACAAGATCATCTCATGACAACTTTGTTACTAAAAGATATGATGAAACATATCATTGAATTATACAGAAGAGGAGAAAACTAATATGAAAGCACTTGTTGCACAAATCGAAAAGTGGAGACCATTTTTTGAGAAAATTTCGCGTAATATTTATTTGAGAGCAATTCGTGATGGCTTTATTGCGAGTATGCCAGTCATCTTATTCTCAAGTATTTTCTTGTTAATTGCCTTTGTTCCAAATATTTTCGGATTTTCGTGGTCTGATGAAACTGTTGGAATGATTATGAAACCTTTTGGTTATACGATGGGTATCATAGCTGTTCTAGTTGCCGGAACAACAGCTAAATCGTTAACCGATTCAGTCAACCGACAAATGGAAAGCACTAATCAGATCAACTATCTTTCAACCATGTTGGCTTCAATATGTGGTTTTTTGCTACTAGCTTCAGATCAAATTGAAGGTGGTTTTGGAGCAGGTTTTTTAGGTACAAAAGGCCTTTTGTCAGCTTTCTTAGCAGCTTTTGTTACTGTCAATATTTATAAATTCTTTATCAAAAATAATGTGACAATTCGTATGCCTGAGGAAGTACCACCGAACATTGCGCAAGCCTTCAAGGATATCTTCCCATTTGCAGCCTCAATTTTAAGTTTATATGCCTTAGATATTCTTGTTCGTAGCACGGTTGGTGTAAGTGTTGCAGAGTCTATTTCTAAAGCTTTTGCTCCTCTCTTTAGTGCAGCGGAAGGTTATGTTGGTATTACAATTATCTTTGGTGCTTATGCATTATTCTGGTTTGTAGGGATTCATGGTCCTTCAATCGTAGAGCCTGCTATTGCAGCTATTCTCTATGCAAACGTTGATACTAACTTCGCTCTTTTGAGTGCAGGTGAGCATGCTGATAAAATCATTACTTCAGGAACACAAATGTTCGTCGTTACAATGGGTGGAACAGGGGCAACACTTGTAGTGCCATTCATGTTTATGTGGTTGACTAAGTCAAAACGTAATAGAGCTATCGGAAGAGCTTCTGTTGTGCCAACTTTCTTTGGTGTTAACGAACCGATTTTATTTGGGGCACCTCTGGTCTTAAACCCTATTTTCTTTATTCCTTTTGTTTTTGCACCTATTGCTAACGTTTGGATTTTTAAATTCTTTGTTGAAGTTTTAGGCATGAATAGCTTTATTGCAAACCTTCCTTGGACAACACCAGGGCCATTGGGAATTGTTATGGGAACAGGATTTGCTCCAATGGCATTCCTTTTAGCAGTAACTCTTATTGTTGTGGATGTTGCCATTTACTACCCATTCTTAAAAGTTTATGATGAGCAAATTTTAGCTGAGGAACTTTCTGGACAATTCTCAGAAGATCTAAAAGATAAGGTTGCAGCTAACTTTAATACAGCTAAAGCAGACGCTATTTTAG
Source organism: Streptococcus fryi (assembly GCF_053206505.1). Taxonomy (NCBI): domain Bacteria; kingdom Bacillati; phylum Bacillota; class Bacilli; order Lactobacillales; family Streptococcaceae; genus Streptococcus; species Streptococcus fryi. The sequence goes on from NZ_JBRUGW010000024.1 coordinate 20,119, forward strand.
AAAAAGCAGGTGTTGTAGGAAACTCTGTTACTGAACAGACGAATGTGCTTGTCTTGTGTGCGGGTGGTGGTACCAGTGGTCTTTTGGCAAATGCTCTGAATAAAGCGGCTAAAGAATACGGTGTTCCTGTTTCGGCGGCAGCAGGTAGTTATGGAGCTCATCGTGAAATACTATCCCAATATCAATTAGTTGTTTTAGCACCACAAGTAGCTTCTAATTATGAAGATATCAAAGTGGAAACAGATCAACTAGGCATTAAACTAGCTAAGACTGAAGGCATGCAGTATATCAAACTGACTAGAGATGGTAAAGGTGCTTTAGACTTTGTTAATCAACAATTTATAGATTAAGAGGAAGATGACATGATAAAACGATTGCCTAAGGATTTTATATTCGGAGGAGCTACAGCAGCTTATCAAGCTGAGGGAGCAACCCAAAGCGATGGTAAGGGACGTGTTGCTTGGGATAAATACCTCGAAGACAATTATTGGTACACAGCAGAGCCGGCAAGTGATTTTTATAATCGTTATCCAGTGGATTTAGAATTGTGCCAGCAATTTGGTATTAATGGTATTCGCATCTCAATTGCCTGGTCCCGTATTTTCCCAACAGGTTTTGGTGATGTTAATCCTAAAGGAGTTGATTACTATCACCGTTTATTTGCGGAATGTCATAAACGCGGAGTAGAACCATTTGTTACCTTACATCATTTTGATACACCAGAAGTTCTACATTCTAACGGCGATTTTTTAAATCGTGATAATATTGAACATTTTATCGCTTACGCTAAATTCTGTTTTGAAGAGTTTCCAGAAGTCAATTTTTGGACGACTTTCAATGAAATCGGTCCAATTGGTGATGGTCAGTATCTTGTTGGTAAATTCCCTCCAGGAATTACTTATGATTTAGCTAAGGTGTTTCAGTCACACCATAATATGATGGTTTCGCATGCTAAAGCAGTTTTGGTATACAAAGAAGCAGGCTACTCAGGGGAGATAGGTGTGGTGCACGCTTTACCGACAAAATACCCGCTTGATCCTAATAATCCAGAAGATGTGCGAGCAGCGGAATTAGAAGATATCATTCACAATAAATTCATTTTGGATGCTACGTATCTTGGTAGATATTCAAATGAAACCATGGCAGGTGTTAACCATATTTTATCAGCGAATGGTGGCAAGTTAGAGTTACTTGATGAGGATTTTGAATACTTAGAGGCAGCCAAAGACTTGAATGATTTCTTAGGTATTAACTACTATATGAGTGATTGGATGACTTCATTCAGTGGAGAAACTGAGATTACACATAATGGTAAAGGAGAAAAAGGAGGCTCGAAGTATCAAATCAAGGGCGTAGGGCGTCGTGAATTTGATGTTGATGTTCCTAGGACAGACTGGGACTGGATGATATATCCACAAGGTTTGTATGACCAAATCATGCGGGTTAAAAAGGATTATCCAAACTATAAAAAAATTTATATCACAGAAAATGGACTGGGCTACAAAGATGTTTTTGAAAACAATACGGTTTATGATGATGCACGTATTGATTATGTCAAGCAACATTTAGAAGTGATTTCAGATGCTATTGCAGATGGTGCGATTGTCAAAGGATACTTCATTTGGTCATTGATGGATGTCTTTTCATGGTCAAATGGTTATGAAAAACGTTATGGGCTATTCTATGTTGATTTTGAAACGCAGAAACGTTATCCTAAGAAGAGCGCATACTGGTACAAAGATTTAGCACAGACACAAGAAATTAAGTAGTTTATTTTAAGGGGATTAAGTGTGTATGACTTAGTCTCCTTGTTTTCATATTTGCCAATCTTTCCTGATAAAGCATCATAAAACTTAAAAAACATTTTACCAAAAGCTGTCAAAATGATATAATGAGGTGTTGAAAGTTTGAAAACTTTAAGACATATTAGCATAAAAAATCATCAAAAGGAGAATTCCAATGGGACGTAAATGGGCCAATATTGTGGCTAAAAAAACAGCTAAAGACGGTGCAAACTCAAAAGTGTATGCCAAATTTGGTGTTGAAATCTATGTTGCTGCCAAGCAAGGTGATCCAGATCCAGAATCAAACTCAGCTCTAAAATTTGTTTTGGAACGCGCTAAACAAGCACAAGTACCAAAACATGTCATTGATAAGGCGATTGACAAGGCTAAGGGTAAAACAGATGAGACTTTCGTAGAAGGGCGTTATGAAGGCTTTGGTCCAAATGGTTCAATGTTGATTGTCGATACTTTGACATCAAATGTTAACCGTACAGCAGCTAATGTCCGTACTGCTTTTGGTAAAAACGGTGGTAACATGGGTGCATCTGGTGCGGTATCCTTCATGTTTGATAAAAAAGGTGTCATTGTTTTTGCAGGTGATGATGCAGATAGTATTTTTGAGATATTGTTAGAAGCCGATGTTGAAGTGGATGATGTTGAGGCAGAAGACGGAACGGTTACTGTTTACACAGCTCCTACAGATTTACATAAAGGCTTAGAAGCTCTTCGTGCCGCTGGAGTAACAGACTTCCAAGTGACGGAACTCGAAATGATTCCGCAAAGCGAGGTCACTTTAGAAGGTGACGACCTTGCCACATTTGAGAAGTTGGTAGATGCTTTAGAAAACGATGATGACGTTCAAAAAGTTTACCATAATGTTGCTGATTTTTAAGAGAAAGTATAGGGGAAGAAAGTATGTCATTTTTAGAAGCTATTGCTCCATTTAAGGAAGTATCAGCTGCTGTGGCTGAAGAAAAAATTGCTGCATCAGATAAATTTATCTTGTTTGTTGGTCGTCCATCGTGTCCTTATTGCCAACGTTTTGCGCCTAAATTGAGCAGAGTAGCACAGGCTAACGAGATTGAAGTTCATTTCTTGAACAGTGAAAATGCGAGTGATTTAGCGGGTATTACAGAATTTCGTTCACGTCATCACATCCCAACGGTTCCAGGTTTATTGGTGGCAGATAAAGGGGAAGTTAAAGTTGTTTGTGATTCCTCGTTATCAGAAGAAGCTATTTTAGCTTTTATTGACTAATAGAGAGGTATGGATAAATGAACTGGACGTTTATTCTGTTCTTGATTCCCATGTTTTTAATGATGTTTATGACGCAACGTCAGCAAAAGCAAAAGGCTCAAGAACTGCAAAATAAGATTAATAACCTTCAAAAAGGCGATGAGATTATCACGATTGGCGGTCTTTATGCACTCGTTGATGAGGTGGATTTGGCCAACAAAAAAATTGTACTTGATGTTGATGGGGTTTATCTGACTTATGAATTATATGCTGTGAAAACAGTTGTTTCAAAGTCAGCTGCATCTTCAGTAACTGTTGAGGAATAAATTTCGTTTGCATATTGAACAGACTATGGTGGGATATTTGTTTGACAGACAAGATTCTTGCTGTAGTCTTTTTGTGAGCGTTAGTTTTATAGACTGTCTCAGTAAATATCTTCCTTTTGAACAAGAATAGTAGGCAAATAGCTTTTAATTGTGCTAAAATAGAGATAGTATTCTTTTGACAGTAAGGAAACCATATGTTTAAATTATTCAAAGAAAAATCCAATGAGTTGTTGGATAATATTCCAACTCATATTGGTATTATTATGGATGGGAATGGTCGTTGGGCAAAAAAACGTCTCCAGCCCCGTGTTTTTGGTCACAAAGCTGGGATGGATGCTTTACAAAATGTGACGATAGAGGCATCACGTTTAGGAGTCAAAGTTTTAACTGTTTATGCTTTTTCTACCGAAAATTGGTCTCGTCCAGAAGATGAAGTTTCCTTTATCATGAACTTACCCGTGGAATTTTTTGATAAGTATGTTCCAGAGTTGCACGCAAACAATGTACGTGTTGAGGTTATCGGCTCGCTGGAGAAATTACCAGAAGCGACTCTGAGCGCTTTAAATAAGGCTTGTGAAAGAACAAAAGATAATTCTGGATTAATTTTGAATTTTGCTTTGAATTACGGAGGTAGAGCCGAAATTACAACAGCTGTACAACAAATTGCTCAAAAAGTAGCTACAAAGGCACTTAAACCAGAAGATGTGACGGAGGATCTAATAGCTAATCATTTAATGACTTCTAGCCTGCCTCTTGATTATAGGGAACCAGACTTGATTATTAGAACGAGTGGAGAGTTACGACTCAGTAATTTCTTGCCTTGGCAAGCAGCTTATAGTGAATTTTATTTCACTCCTACACTATGGCCTGATTTTAGAGCTCAAGAATTGAGAGAGGCTATTTCAGATTACAATCAGCGTCATCGTCGTTTTGGAGGAATTTAGGAGAATATTATGCAAAAAAGAATTGTTTTTGGTTCATTGGCAGCAGCTATTTTTTTACCTTTTGTGATGATTGGTGGTTTGCCCTTTCAACTACTTGCAGGTTTGTTAGCTGTGATTGGTGTGTACGAATTATTTGCGATGAAAGGATTAGAAATTTTTTCGTTTGAAGGCATTTTAGCAATGTTAGGAGCCTTTGTATTAACTATTCCTATGGAACACTATCTACCATTTTTACCCGTTGGTGGTGGTTTTAGTGTCTACACTGTAATGAGTTTTTTACTTCTGGCTGGAACTGTTTTTAGTCAATCAAACTATTCCTTTGAAGACGCAGTCTTTCCGATTGCATCAAGTTACTACGTTGGAATTGGCTTTCAAAATTTAGTCAATGCGCGTCTGGCTAGTATTGATAAAATTTTATTAGCTTTATTCATTGTTTGGGCAACGGACATTGGTGCTTATATGATTGGTCGTCAAATCGGTAAACGTAAGTTAGCACCAACTGTTTCACCTAATAAAACCATTGAAGGCAGTTTGGGTGGCATCCTATCAGCGATAATTGTTGCTATGCTTTATATGCTTGTCAGAAGTGAAGTTTATGCCCCCTATAGTTTTATAACAATGCTTGGTTTAGTCATTGTTTTTAGTGTATTTGCTCAGCTAGGAGACTTGGTTGAATCATCATTAAAACGCCACTTTGGAGTTAAGGATTCTGGTAATCTTATTCCTGGACATGGAGGGATTTTAGATAGATTTGACAGCATGATTTTTGTTTTCCCTATCATGCATTTCTTCGGTTTATTTTAAGACAGGGAGGGGTTAGTTTTAACATGTTAGGTATTTTAACCTTTGTTGTAGTTTTTGGCATTTTAGTGGTTGTTCATGAATTTGGGCACTTCTACTTTGCTAAAAAATCAGGCATACTGGTCAGGGAATTTGCGATAGGCATGGGTCCCAAAATTTTTTCTCACATAGGTCAAGATGGCACGACATATACCATCAGAATTTTACCAGTTGGTGGCTATGTCAGAATGGCAGGTTGGGGTGATGACAAGACGGAAATTAAGACAGGAACACCAGCTTCACTAACTTTAGATCAAGATGGAAAAGTCTCGCGTATTAATCTATCTCATAAACAGCTTGATGCTAAAAGCCTTCCCATCAACGTCTTATCTTATGATTTGGAAGACGAATTAGAAATTACAGGTTTAGTATTAGAGGAGCGAAAAACGTATCACGTTTCTCCTGAAGCTACAATTGTAGAATCAGATGGTACAGAAATTAGGATTGCTCCTCTAAATGTTCAATATCAAAATGCAACTGTATTAGGGAGACTAATTACTAATTTCGCTGGTCCTATGAATAATTTTATTCTGGGCATCGTCGTTTTCATCCTGTTAGCTTTTGCTCAAGGTGGTGTTGCAGATTTGAATACCAACCACTTCCAAGTTTCCCCTAATGGAGCTTTGTCAGCCGCTGGAGTATCATCTAATGATCAAATTATTGCAGTTGAAGGAAATGACATCACGAATTGGGATGATTTAGCGACAGCGATTGATGAAACAACAAAAGACTTTAAAAAAGGTCAACAGTTAGCCATCACGGTTATTTCAGATGGTCAAGAAAAAGTATTATCTGTAACACCTAATGAAATGGGGGGGCAATTTTATATTGGCGTCAGCCCAGGATTAAAAACAAGTTTCACAGATAAAGTCTTTGGCGGCTTTAAAATGGCGTGGGATAGGACTTTTGCTATTTTGAATGCTTTAAAAGATTTAGTGGTTAGACCAAATCTGGATAAGTTAGGTGGACCAGTGGCAATGTATCAGATGACCAATATGGCGGCTTCGTCAGGTTGGCTTGACGTATTGGCGTTGATGGGAACCCTATCTCTTAATTTAGGAATCTTTAACCTAATTCCTATTCCTGCTTTAGATGGTGGTAAGATTGTCATGAACCTGTTAGAGGCAATTCGCAAAAAACCTTTGAAACAAGAAACCGAAACCTACATGACACTTGCAGGAGTTGTCTTTATGGTCTTACTCATGATTGCAGTGACATGGAATGATATTTTAAGAACATTTTTCTAAATGAAAAATCAGAATGGAGAGAATTATGAAACAAAGCAAATTGTTGATTCCAACGCTTCGAGAAATGCCTAGTGATGCACAAGTTATTAGTCATGCATTACTTGCTAGAGCAGGTTATGTTCGTCAGATATCTGCGGGGATATATGCCTACTTACCACTTGCTAATCGCGTAATTGAAAAATTTAAAAATATTATGCGAGAAGAATTTGATAAGATTGGTGCTGTTGAGATGTTAGTTCCAGCGCTATTAACAGCGGATCTTTGGAGAGAATCAGGGCGTTATGAAACATATGGTTCTGATCTTTACAAGCTTAAAAATAGAGATCAGTCTGACTTCATTCTTGGACCGACCCATGAAGAGACATTTACCGTTTTGGTTCGTGATGCTGTAAAATCTTATAAACAATTACCTCTAAATCTATATCAAATTCAATCTAAATATCGTGACGAGAAACGTCCAAGAAACGGTCTATTACGAACCCGTGAGTTTATCATGAAAGATGGCTATAGTTTCCATGAAGATTATGCGAGTTTAGATGAAACGTACGAAGATTATCGCAAAGCGTATGAAGCTATTTTTACGCGCTCAGGTTTAGATTTCAAAGCTATTATCGGTGATGGCGGAGCCATGGGAGGTAAGGATAGTCAAGAATTTATGGCAATAACGCCAGATCGAACAGATTTAGAACACTGGTTGGTTTTAGATAAGAGTATTCCTAATATTAGTGACATTCCAGAAGATGTTTTGGCCGAAATCAAGAAGGAATTAGAGTCGTGGGTTATTTCGGGAGAAGACACTGTTGTCTACTCGGATAGTTCTAATTATGCAGCCAATTTGGAGATGGCAACGAATTATTACAAGTCTTCTCAAAAGGTCGTTTCTGAAAAACCAGTGGAATGGGTAGAGACACCAAATGCCAAAACCATAGATGAAGTATCGTCTTTACTAGCTGTTGATCAAACTGATATTATCAAAACTTTATTATTTATTGCTGATGAACAGCCGGTTTTAGTACTATTGGTTGGTAATGATCAAGTTAATGAAGTCAAGTTGAAAAATTATTTAGGAGCGGATTTTTTAGAACAAGCATCGGATGATGATGCTAAACAGCTTCTTGGAGCAAGTTTTGGTTCTATAGGCCCAGTTAATATTGATACAACACTCAAGATTGTTGCTGATCGCAAGGTCAGAGATTTAGCTAATGCTGTTAGTGGTGCGAATAAAGACGGCTATCATTTAACTGGGGTTAATCCAGAACGTGATTTCCAAGCCGAATATGTTGATATTCGCGAGGTTAAAGAAGGAGAAACGTCTCCAGATGGTCAAGGACAGTTGAAATTTGCTCGAGGAATTGAAATTGGTCATATCTTTAAACTAGGAACACGTTATTCTGATAGTATGAATGCCTTGGTATTGAATGAAAACGGCAAGTCTGTTCCGATTGTTATGGGATGTTATGGTATCGGAGTAAGTCGTATTCTATCTGCCGTTATTGAACAACATGCTAGATTATTTGTTAATAAAACACCAAAAGGTGATTATAAGTTTGCATGGGGTATTAACTTCCCTAAAGAGCTTGCACCTTATGATATTCATCTGATTACTGTAAATGTCAAAGATCAAGCTGCTCAAGCACTTACTAATCAAATTGAAGACTTGCTTTACAAGGCTTCATATACTGTTTTGACAGATGATCGTAATGAGCGTGTTGGAAGTAAGTTCTCGGACGCAGATTTGATAGGTTTGCCAATTCGCATAACAGTTGGTAAAAAAGCCTCAGAAGGTATTGTGGAGGTTAAAATTAAAGCTACTGGTGACTCTATTGAAGTCCATGTTGAGAATCTTTTAGAAACCCTGCGTATTCTAATGGGAAATAACTAGGGAGTTATTTCAGATTGAAGACAAACTAGCCCATTTACTAGTTTGTCTTTTTGTTTTCTGTGTTATTTTTGGCTCTTTGTCAACTGTAGTGGGTAGATGAAAAGCTAACATCTGGGGAGAATCACATTGCTTCTCTCCTTTTTGATGTTCAAGGCAATCAAAATCCTTCTTTTAAAGTTGTCATCTTTCTGAATCCAAAGGCATTTCGTTTAATGACTTTGATGAGGTTGTTTGTCGCCTCAAGTTTGGCATTTGAGTAAGGTAGCTCTAAAGCATTGATAATCATGTCCTTGTCTTTCAAAAAGGTCCTAAAGACCGTCTGAAAGATAGGATTCACCTTTGGCAGTGCCACGTTAATCAGGTCAAAGAAATGCTTGGCCTGTTTTTCTTGGAAGTGAAAGAGCAGTAATTGATAGAGTTCGTAATGTTCTCTAAGTTCTTGGGAATAGCTGAGCAGCTTAGTGAGGATTTCTTGATTCGTCAAGTGCATGCGAAAAGTCGGGCGATAGAAGCGTTTATCGCTGAGTTTACGGCTATCCTGTTGAATCAACTTCCAGTAGCGTTTGAATGCCTTGTATTCATGAGACTTTCTGTCAAACTGATTCATGACTTGTATGCGCAGACGATTCATAGCGCGGCTCATGTGTTGTACGATGTGAAAGCGATCAAGGACAATTTTAGCGTTAGGGAGTGAAACAGTCTGGGGAGAGACTGTTTCAGCCTGAGCTTGAAAATGAGAGAGCGAGGGAAGGCGAGCTAGTTTATAATATGGACTAAACATGTCCATTGTAATGACTCTGACACGAGTTCTGACAGCACTAGAGTAGCGTAGGAAATGATTGCGAATAGTTGCCTGTGTCCGCCCATCCAGAATAGCGATCACTTTTAGCGAGTCGAAATTTTGTGCGATAAAGCTCATTTTCCCCTTCTTGAAGCTGTACTCGTCCCAAGACATCTTTTCAGGTAGGTGGTTCAGGTCTGTCTTAAATTGGAACTCTTTTTTTACCATTTGTCAAGTCTATCAAGGCTTTAAGCACGCCGTACGCATGAAAAATTTCTCTTGCCCTTTTTGTGCCCACCTCCAATTTTTAAAATGATGATTGTATTGCTTAAGCATCATCTTAGTCTCTCTTACCAAATAACTGTTCTAAATAATCCCCTAAATGGACAGAAATATAGCGTTGTTTGCGACGATAGCTGAGGGCTTTCTTAGGGAAGTCCATCACTTTAAGGAAATAAAGGCACATCTTCCGAATCATATTCAAGTTGAAAGCGGCATGTTTATCTAATGTCTGATTGTGGTCTTCACGATAAACCACATCTAACAACCAATGCAAGCTTTCAACAGACCAATGCCCACGTACACATCTGGCAAAAGTCTCGACATCACCCTTAAAACTGAATATGAAGTAGCGTCTCTCCTGACTAACCTTACCTTCCTTTTCAACGGTATTGCGTGTCATACCGATACCCCGTAATTTTTGCCATTTAGAGTGATTTTGTGTTAACCATCTAACATTGGTCGAAATCCAGTAATCGCGCGTCTCTATCTGACCTCTTGCTTTCTCAATGGTCTGATAATGTTGTCCTTTTTGCACTAATTTATCCAATAATTTGGCATCACTAAAATAGAGGGCGATATCCTCATGTAAAGCTCCCTGATTTCCTTTGACAGTAAGGCAATAATCTCCCTTGCCCTTAATAATCTCATCAACAATCTCGGTTTGAGTCCCCATAGCGTCAATCGTGACTATACCTTTTCGGATGTCAATTGTCCGTAGAAGCCTAGGAATAGCAGTAATGTCATTACTTTTTTCATCAACGGCTACCCGACTTAAGCTAATCTTATTGTCAGTACTATAGGCTGTCACGATGTGAGTTGGAGCTTGATTTTGGCTACGATTGCCTCGGATGGTTTTTCCATCAATCGCAATCAGCCGTTGAAGAGCTGGTAAGTCACTAGCTGATTGTTCCATGGGACTTTTCAATTCTTTTAATCGGTCTGGATTGACTAGACTCACCACACGTTCCAAGGTATCATGTGATGGACAACCTTCACTCAAATCCACATACTTTCCTAGCACTTCAACGTGCATTTCGATGACTTCTTCCATCTCTTTCCAGCTCTCAATACCCGATAATTGGCAGACGAAGACTAGAAAGAGAATCGTTGATAAGTGGTAATGAATTTTCCAAGCTTGCCGGCTATCTAATGCCGCAGCCTGATCATCAACATAAACGAAAAAATCAATCATTCTAGTCACCTCAGTTATAGTTTACTACTTTGATTGATTTTCTCAATAGGATTATCGCTTTCTGAAAACATAACTTTCTTCATGCGTTTGTCCTGGGCTTTAAGCAAAAAATATAAATTATAGAATTAAGTTAGCCACTAAAGTACAAAAAAGTATGAAAAAGTACTTGTCAAGGAGATAAAGTTCTGCTATACTATAAAAGTTGTCTCGTGAGACACAGTCACATAAAAAAGTTTCAAAAAAACTTTCAAAAAGTTATTGACAAGTTTAAATTTAAGTGATAGAATTAAGTAGTTGTCTCGC
>NZ_JBRUGW010000025.1:0-30561 GCF_053206505.1 Streptococcus fryi
GATTCCGAAACTTTGACAACTTTAAAAGAAGGATTTTGATTGCCTTGAACATCAAAAAGGAGAGAACCAATCTGATTCTCTCCAGATGTTAGCTTTTCATCTACCCACTACAGTTGACAAAGAGCCTTTTTAAATGGGGTTCTACGCGACTGATATAATCAATATCTCAAGTTATTATACAATGCCTTGCGCTGACATAGCTTCAGCGACTTTCAAGAAACCTGCAATGTTGGCTCCGACAACTAGGTTGCCTGGAGCTCCAAATTCTTCTGCTGCTTTTGAAGCATTTTGATAAATAGACGACATAATCTCATATAATTTTTCATCCACTTCCTCAAAACTCCAAGATAGACGCATGCTATTTTGGGACATCTCTAGTGCTGATACTGCCACACCACCTGCATTGGCTGCTTTTGCTGGTCCAAAGGCAACTCCTGCTTCCAAGAAGACATCTATAGCCTCAAGGGTTGAAGGCATATTTGCTCCTTCTGCAACTGCTATCACCCCATTTGCAACAAGTGTTTCTGCATCTGACTTGCTTAGCTCATTTTGAGTGGCACAAGGGAAGGCTAAGTCAGCCTTAACTGTCCAAATCGTTTCCTTACCTGCTGGAGTGAATGTGGCATGCGGGTGATGCTTGGTATACGCCACAATACGCTCACGCTCAACTTCTTTAAGCTGTTTTAAAGTATCAAGATTGATGCCATTTTCATCATAGATGAAGCCAGATGAGTCCGAACAGGCAAGTACTTTAGCACCTAAACTCTGGAGTTTTTCGATTGCATAAATGGCAACATTACCTGAACCAGAAACAATTGCTGTCTTGCCTTCAAAATTCTCACTTTTTGATGATAACATTTGTTGGGCAAAGTAGACAACACCATAACCAGTCGCTTCTGTACGTCCAAGCGATCCGCCATAAGTCAGTCCCTTACCAGTCAAGACACCATTTTCATAATTGTTCAAACGTTTATACTGTCCAAATAGATAACCAATTTCACGGGCACCGACACCAATATCTCCTGCTGGAACATCTTGATCAGGACCAATATGTTTTTGCAATTCTGTCATAAAACTTTGAGTAAATCGCATGACTTCCATGTCTGACTTACCTTTAGGATCAAAGTTTGAACCACCTTTACCACCACCAATTGGCAAACCTGTCAATGAATTTTTGAAAATCTGTTCAAATCCTAAAAACTTGATAATAGACTGATTGACAGTGGGGTGAAAGCGCAGCCCTCCTTTGTAAGGGCCAATTGCCGATGAAAACTGTACGCGATAGCCTTTATTAACCTGAACTTGACCTTTATCATCAACCCAAGGCACTCGGAAAGATACAATACGTTCTGGTTCAACCAAGCGCTCAAGGATATTTTCTGCCATATATTTGGGATATTTATCAAAAACAGGAATCAATGACTCAAATACTTCCTCGACAGCTTGGAGAAACTCTGTTTCATGGCGATTATCAGATTTCACCTTTTCAAACACATATGCTACATATTCTTTACCAGTCATCATTTTACCTCCAATAACTGCTTCACTCAAAACAGTCTTTCAGACTTTTATTAAGTCTTAATTATAAATTGTCAGAATATTCTTGTCAATGATTTTGATTGCTTTTCTTTAAACCTAAGAACTCTAATACTCCGTCCCAATTCTGTTTAGGTAGTCACTTCATTTTTAGCAAATTGGCTTTGATATAAATCATAGTAAAATCCTTTATCAGCCAACAAGGACTGATGATTGCCTTGCTCGATGATTTGACCATCTTTAAGTACTAAAATCTTATCCGCTTCTTGAATGGTTGATAAGCGATGGGCAATAACAAAGCTTGTTCGCCCCTTAATCAAACGTTTCATGGCTTTTTGAATCAGTAATTCCAAACGCGTATCCACAGAAGATGTCGCCTCATCAAGAATGAGAATCTTGGGATTGGCTAGGAGCGCACGAGCAATCGTTAATAACTGCTTTTGACCAAGAGAAATATTACTTGACTCTTGATTCATTTCCATATTGTAACCACCTGGTAGTGTACGGATAAAGTGGTCAACATTAGCAGCTTTAGCCGCCTCGACAATTTCTTCGTCAGTCGCATCTAAACGACCAAATCTTAGATTGTCTTTGATACTGGCTTCATAAAGCCAAGCATCTTGCAAGACCATCCCAAATTGACGGCGATAATCTTGGCGAGATAAGTCACGAATATTATGACCATCAACCGTAATAGAACCATTAGTAACATCATAAAAACGCATTAACAAGTTAATTAAAGTTGTCTTACCAGCACCAGTCGGACCGACAATGGCAATCATTTCTCCTGGATTTACCTCAAGATTAAATTGCTTAATCAAAGGCTTATCCTCAACGTACTGGAATGAAACATCTTTAAAACTTACTTGACCTGTCAAATCAGTTTCTAATTGATAACTAGCATCGGAACTTTCTTCAACTTCATCCAAGACCTCAAAAATACGACCTAATGACGATTTGGCGCTCTGTATCATTCCAGCTAGTTGTGTCAAGGTTTGAATGGGTTGGCCAAGTTGCCAAACATATTGCACGAATGCTTGCATATTACCAATTGTTAAAGTACCTGCCATAACTTGCAAACCACCAAAAACAGCAACAGTCAAATAGGTTAAATCAGAAATAGCATGTAAAACAGGCATCATTAACCCAGATACAAATATGGCATTGAAACCAGCTTTTTGCAAGGTTGCTGTAATTTCTCTAAATTGGCGTGTTGATGCTTCTTCACGACCATACAGTTTCAGAATGTTAAAGCCAGTTAAATTTTCCTGAACAAAACCATTCATATCGCCAAGAACCTTAGCTTGTGTCTTAAAGTAAGGATCTGATATGCGAGCAATATATCTCGCACTATAATAGGTGATAGGAATACTGATTAAAACTATTATCGCGAGTTGAGCATTGAGGTAAAGTACCATACCAATAACCATAGTGAGCGTTAAAACAGCATTGACAACCTGAAGAAAACTTTGTTGCAAGGCATTTGAGACCGTATCAACATCGCTAGTAAAGCGACCTAACATGTCTCCAAATTGATGTTTGTCAAAATAACTAACAGGCATGCGATTGATTTTTCGGCTAAGATCACTTCTCAAGTCCTTGACAGACTGCTGAACTGCGTTGGTCATGAAATAGTTGGCACCGTAAGACCCAAATTCATAAAACAAGGCTCTGACACCGTATAACACCAGTAACCAGAAAATCTTTGTAGTATTGATTGAGGCACCTGCTAATCCTCTAGCCATGTCCAATAAATTTTGCGTTAATTCTGTAATCACCAATCCCAAAACAAAGGGTTCTAAGACACTAGCCAAAGAGCTAATTGTTTTTAATAAAATAGCTAAGAAAACCGCTCCTCTATAACGTTTCAAGTAGGACCAGGTCCGTTTAAAAACATTTTCTGACATCTTATTCCTCCTCCGTTAATGAGCGATTATTCAATTGAGAGTTGGCTATTTCACGATAGATATCATTAGTTGCCATTAGCTCCTCATGACGTCCTCTCGCTACAATTTCACCTTGATCAAGGACAATAATTTGATCAGCATCCATTATAGTGCCAACACGCTGTGCCACAATCAAGACTGTAGCATCTTTAGTTACTTCTTTCAATCGACGACGTAATTCAGCATCTGTTTTATAGTCAAGTGCTGAAAAGGAATCATCAAAGATATAGATATCTGGTTTTTTGACAACTGCTCTAGCAATGGATAAACGTTGTTTTTGTCCTCCTGACAAGTTACTACCGCCTTCAGCAAGAAGAGTCTCAAAAGCATCATCACGACTTTCGATAAAATCTTTGGCTTGAGAGACATCGGCAGCCTGATGAAGCTCTTCATAACTAGCATCTTCTTTACCATACTTGAGGTTTTCACCAATAGTCCCTGTGAAAAGAAGCGCTTTTTGTGGGATAAAGCCAATCTTAGCACGAAGAGCTTTGAGGTTATAATCCCTCACGTCAACACCATCTACCAAAATCCGACCTAAAATCACATCATAAAATCTTGGGATTAAACTGACAAGTGACGATTTCCCAGAACCTGTTGAGCCAATAAAAGCAATCGTTTCACCCGGTCTTGTCTTAAATGAAATATTATGTAAGACTGGATTTTCCGTCTCACCTGGGTAAGCAAAGGTCACATTGTCAAACTCCAAATAGCCTTTTGTTTCCGTCTCTGTGATACCATTCTCATTTGGGTTAATCGAAATAGGCATAGCCATAACTTCGTGAATACGATGGCTAGATACTGCCATTTTGGGATACATGGTAAAGAGGTTTGACAGCAATAAAAATGAGAACAAGGCATGGAAAGCATACTCAATAAAGGCCACCATGTCTCCAATTTGCAAATCACCACGCGATAAAGGAGGTAGGACAAACCAAACAATCGCAATAATCATTGCAATAATGATTTGAACAAATAGTGGTTCTGTCAAGGCAGTCAGCTTAAACAGACGTTTTGATGTGTCCGCATAAGCGTCATTTTGAACATTAAAGCGTTCTTCTTGGAAATCCTCACGAGCAAATGCCCTAATCACACGAAGACCTGTTAAATTCTCACGCACATATTGGTTAATCTTGTCCAGGCGTTTTTGCTGAGCTTCTGATAAAGGTTTGGTTTTCAAGGCGACATAAGCTACAACCAGAGCTAAAAAAGGAATTGATACAGCCACTATCCAAGCTAGTGAGGGACTTGTCATTAAAATCATAACAACACTGGATACCAGGACTAAAGGTGTTACAACACCCATACGCAAGGCTTGTTCAGCAAATTGCATCAGAACGTAGGCATCACTAGTTAATCGTGTTACCAAAGATGATACTCCAATTTGCTCGTATTCCTGATGCGAATACTCCTGTATCTTGTCGTACATATCGTTTCGCATATCTTGAATCATGGTGGTGGTTAGCTTACTAGAAGCGTAAGATAATAAAACACGCCCTACTATCCCCAAGAGGACGATGACAAACATCACCCACGCCCAAAAATATAGTACCTGATGCTGATTAGGACGAATGCCTTCATCAATCATTTTAGCTAAAATCGTCGGTAAACCTAAAATAGATACACCATATAGGAAGGCTGCTAACAAATTAAGCACCAGCCAACGTGGATTTTTCTTTAAATAAGACCAGATCAATCTCATGATATTCCTTTCTTAATTCATTCTAAACTATCGTCAATTCCTATCTGTCAATCACCACACGCTGTAGTGTATAATCAAATATTGGAGTGCAGGATAAAAAGAAGCTACCAATAAATCTGCTACAGAGTAAGCTAAGATATGGACACAAACTCTGACTATTTTTAGAATCTTACTGAACAAAGCTCTATATTGCTGTCATGATGGTATGACCTCACAAAAACTAGCTATCCAATTCACTCAGATACTCATAGCGGTCATATTTTTCTAAGAG
Source organism: Streptococcus fryi (assembly GCF_053206505.1). Classification (NCBI taxonomy): domain Bacteria; kingdom Bacillati; phylum Bacillota; class Bacilli; order Lactobacillales; family Streptococcaceae; genus Streptococcus; species Streptococcus fryi. The sequence goes on from NZ_JBRUGW010000025.1 coordinate 5,456, forward strand.
CAAGGCATTTTGAGCATCTAAGTCTCTTTGTAAAACAGCTAATTGACCGTAGTCGCTAGCTTGCTCTTGCATGCTGGCTTCAATCTCAGCAATCGTCTCCTCAATCTTGGCAATGTCATCTTCAATCGTTGCCCATTCTTGTTTTTCAGCATAGGACATCCGATTTTTGACTGTTTTTTCTTTGATTGCCTTAGGCTTATCATCCTTAACACTTGCTTGATGAGTTTCTGCTATAAAGGCTTTTTCATCCAAATAATCCGTATAATTCCCGAAGAATGTTTTGATAGTTCCATTTTCAAACGCTAGGATTTTATTAGCAACCTTATCCAAGAAATAACGGTCATGACTCACCGTGATGACTGGTCCTGAGAAACCTTGCAAGAATTGCTCCAAAACAGTCAAGGTGGCAATATCTAGATCATTGGTTGGCTCATCTAGTAAGAGGACATTGGGTTTTTCAATCAATAATTTCAAAAGGTAGAGGCGTTTTTTTTCACCTCCTGATAATTTACCAATCAAGGCACCATGACTTGAACGCGGGAAAAGGAATTGCTCCAACAATTCACTAATACTTGTCGGACCATGCTTAGTCTTGACCTCATCAGCCACTTCTTGCAGATAGGTGATCAAACGCTTGTTCGGATCCATATCCGTCAACTGCTGCGAAAAATGAGCAATACGAACCGTCTCACCAACGGAAATTTCTCCTGATGTCGCTTCCAAATCACCTGCGATTAAATGTAGCAAAGTTGATTTTCCAACACCATTGTCGCCGACAATCCCAATCCTATCTTTATTTTGAATCAAAAGGTTAAAGCCTTGTAAAATCGGCTTATCTCCATAAGAAAAATCAACATTCTCAAAGGATAGGACTTTCTTACCAATACGAGCCGTCTCAAATTGCATATCCATTTGACTATTATCAATGCTCTGACTAACCTCTTTTTTCAAGTCATTAAATCGGTTAATACGCGCCTGTTGCTTGGTCGCTCTGGCTTGGGGCTGTGTCCTCATCCATGCCAATTCTTGTTTGAACAACTGCTTCTTTTTGTGCATAGTTGCCGCATCACGCTCATCTTGTTCTGCCTTTAACCTGACATAATCTTGATAGTTACCTTGATATTCTGTTAGTCCAGCATTTGCCAATTCGAAGATACGCGTAGAGACATTATCCAAGAAATAACGGTCATGGGTGATGAAGAGAACTGTTTTTTTACTAGATTTGAGGTAATTGGTCAACCAGGCAATAGTATCGATATCCAAGTGGTTGGTCGGCTCATCTAATAAGAGCAAGTCGCTATTTGAGAGTAGGACTTGAGCCAATTGAACACGTCGGCGTAAACCTCCTGAAAGATTGCCTACCAGTGCCGTTAAATCTGTAATACCTAACTTGGAAAGCACTGTTTTTATCTCACTCTCGATTGACCAAGCATCAAGAGCATCCATCTCCGCCATAACTTTTTCTAGCCTTGATTGGCTTTCTTCAGAATAGGCTGCCATAATTTGCTCATACTCTCTAATCAACTGAACTTCTCGAACATCAGATGACAAAACAGTGTCCAACACAGAAGCCTTATCATTAAATTGAGGTTCCTGTGTGAGATAAGCTATTTGATAATCAGACTTACTGGAAAAAGGTGATACATCACCATCAAAACCTAGCTGTCCAGATAAAACATCCAATAATGTCGTTTTACCTGTTCCATTAACACCAATGATACCAATACGATCTTCCTCATGAATAATAAATGACACGTCCCTAAATACCGTCTTATCTCCTACGGTCTTAGTCAATCCTTCAACTAAAAAATCACTCATTCGTTTATCCTAATCCCTTATAATTTCCTTTTGATAAAATAACAGATTTCCTCTCTATCATTGGCTAATCTGCCCTCTACAATCTCTTCTTCGATAACATCTAATAGCTCACCCAAATAAGGTCCAGGTTTTAGCCCAAATGTTTTAATGAGATCGCCACCATTAATCACAATTTCGTGCTTGTCGTGAATAGTCAAAGCCTTATCTAACTCACTAATACGCGAAAAATCCGTTGATAGATTAGCTGCCTGACGCAGTTCTTCTGCCAAGGTAATCAGGTGTGCTCCATATTGGTAGACATCACGTTTGCTAATAGGGCGGTCTTCTCTAAATCGGAAAATAGTTACGAGTTGTTCCACGTTTTTTTGAAACACAACAGAGGTTTTCCACTTTTTCAAAAAAGCACGAACGTCTTTACTATTCAAAGAAATCATTAAAGCAGCCCAAGCCTGTTCTGAGGTTGTAAATGTCCAATCATCCTTAAATAATCGCAGTAAGTCCTCTAATTCTGATTCTTTCTCTTTCAAATCTGGTAAATATCGGTAAGCATGAGACTCTAAAAAGTACTTAAAGCCTTTTTGCCACCAAGGCGCCATTAAAAGTTTATCCAACTCAATAAAAGAACGCTCAATTGAAATTTTCTCAAGTAAGGGCGCATGGGTACGCATGGCTTCAAAGGTTTCTGGCTCAATCGCAAAATTTAAGGTCGAGGCAAAACGTAAGCCACGCATAATCCTAAGGGCATCCTCATTAAAACGTTCCTCTGCTCGACCAACGGCCCTCAAAAGTTGATTATCTAAATCACTTAGACCATTGAACAAATCAATAACCTCTGAATCTTCATTCAAAGCAAAAGCGTTGACCGTAAAGTCACGGCGCTTTAAATCCTCTTCAAGAGATCTTACAAAGGAAACACTACTTGGTCGGCGAAAATCGACATAGACATCTTCTGTCCTAAAAGTCGTCACTTCATACTCATCGTCTTCTTCAAGAACTAATACTGTACCATGCTCAATACCAACATCAACCGTACGAGCAAAAATAGACTTGGTTTCCTCAGGATAAGACGATGTAGCAATATCAACATCATGAATTGGACGATTGAGCAAGGCATCTCTGACACTGCCACCAACAAAATAGGCTTCAAAGCCTGCATGTTTTATCTTTTCTAATACGGGTAAAGCCTTCTGAAATTCAGAAGGCATATCAAATAATTTCATCTTATGTCCAAACTAAGGTCATGCCATGTACAAAGAAATGGTATGACACATTTATTCAATAATTTTGGTTAAGCCCAAGGCTACGGCTCCCTCACCCAAGTGTGTCGCAATGACACAATTAAATGGTACAATGGTTAATTGCTCCGATGAGAAATGAGGGACAAGCATATCATACAAGCGTGTCGCTTTGTCATGGGCATTACTGTGTATCACAGAAATAGCAAATGGCTGACCATCAGCAATTTCTTTAGCGAGATCGACTAAGTTCAACATAGCTTTCTTTTCCGTTCTGATTTTACTGAAGACTTTTATGACACCGTCTTTATCAAAATGCAGAATCGGCTTGATAGACAACAAATTCCCCAATAATGCTGAACCATTAGACAAGCGGCCACCTTTAACCAAGTGGTTTAAATCATCAACTAAGATAAAAGCCGTTGTTAATGCAATTTGTTGCTCTAATTTATCTAACAAGGTTTCAAAAGAGTCTCCTTGCTCTGCCCAACGTAAAAGACTAGCAATCATCGTGCCAAGTGGGGCACTAGTAATCTTAGAATCTGGAATAGCCACCGTCAACTGAGGATGTTCCTCAATCAGATACTGAATGCTTTGATAAAAACCTGAAATACCACTCGACAAGAACAGACCAATGACATGGGTATAATGTTCTTCTTCAAACCTTGTCAATAACTCATCGAACGCAGCCAAGCTCGGCTGACTAGTCTTGGGTAACTCCTCGGATGTTGCCATATAAGCATAAAAATCATCAAGGGTTAAATTTTTACCTTCAAAAAAAGTCTCTCCACCAAACGTGACAGGAATATCTAAAACATGGACTTGTTTTCTAATATCATCTGTCAAAAAAGCAGATGAATCGGTCACAATCGCTAATTTCATATTAGAACTCCAAAGTAATGCCTTGTCTATCCAAAGCAATTTCAGTCACCTCGTAAGTCATGCGCTTCAAGGTATCTAATAAAGGAGCTGCTAAAGATTCTACTTCTTCTTGTGAAAGTTCACTTGGTTCATTAACAATACGCCCTTGAATATGGTTAAGTTGCGACATAAAGCCGTTGATAACAAATTCATCACGGACAATCATAAATTTTAAAATAGAGACGATACTGGTAACCTGTTTTTCCTCGTCTTTGTTATTAAGTTGAAACTTAACCTCTACTTTTGTTTCAGGTGTGCCATTTTCTTTTTCCCACTCATAGTTGCGAGCATTATAGTGATACTGATTAACAAATTCTTGTTCACGTACAATTTCCATGTTTTCTCCTCTGTATTGCAAAAGTGCTTAACTATTTCTTACTATTATATCATAAATATAGATTCTTTGCCTCGAGACTAGAATTTTTTCTGCGGATGTTTATCAACAATATCAGGATATTTCGCTAACACATCACGTCCTTTCGCTAATAACTCATATCCTCGTAGGTCAAATAAGTCAGCTAATTCAGACTCAGTGAAATGCTGATAAATGGCTTGGTCAATATCCTGACGTTTCATTTTAGACAATCCTTTGACCTCTTTTTGTTTTAAAAAATGTTTCAAGACAGAACTAGACAAATGCTTAATTGAGGCAGCTGCTGATTCTACAGCAACATATCCTTCTTGAATGAGCCATTCTAATTCTATCTGAGCATTGATACCATAAGTCGTTGCAAAATATTTATGATGAGGGGTATCTGTCCGATAGGTACCAAATTGTATTCGCCACAACATGATAATGTGACCAGGTAACAAACCTTCTTTAGTTCGAATCATTTGCCGTTCCGCAATCGGTTTTGTCAACAATTCCTCAATATACTCTGGTGCCAAATAAGGCATCTCAGCATGGTCTTTATATACGGTTTCAATATTTTTCATATTGTTTATTATAACAAAAGTCTTTATGATGGTCATCTGTCAGAGTTGATGTGGGAGTTTTAAACAAATCTTAGACCTTTTAGGGTATTTTAGTTTATAATAATAGATGTCACAGTCATCATTTAATTAAGGAGTTTTTATGAAAACTGATAACTTACGTGAAAGTAAACATATCGAGGACAGACGAGGTCAACGAACATCTCCGTCTTACAATACTAGTAGGTCTTCTTTCGGAGGCTCTTCATCTGCTGGAAATCTCATTTTCAGTCTTCTCTTGTCTAGGCTGGGATGGAAAGGAAGAATACTGCTTCTCATCGGTATGTTGCTTTTTGGTGGTATGTCTGGGATTGGTGGACTTTTAACAGGTTCAACAACACCAAACAATTACCAATCAGCTCAAATCAATTCAAACGGTGCTGATGTTTCTGATTCCGACGGTGAGTTCATGAGCAAAGTTCTGGCTAGTACAGAAGACTTCTGGACACAAGAATTTGCAAAAAACGGGCTACACTACGAAGCACCCACAATGGTCTTCTACAACGACCAAACCTCAACAGCTTGTGGTTTAGGCTCAGCTCAAGCCGGTCCTTTCTATTGTTCTGCTGATAAAAAAATATACATTGATACAAGCTTCTACAAGGAGCTATCAACACGCTATAAAGCTTCTGGAGACTTCGCTATGGCTTATGTTATTGCTCACGAAGTCGGCCATCATGTTCAAAATGAACTAGGAACAATGCAAGAATACGCTATGGCTCGTCGTGGAAAATCTGAAAAAGAAGCTAATGCTCTCAATGTACGTCTTGAACTACAAGCTGATTATTATGCAGGAGCTTGGGCTAAGTATGTCGATGGACAAGGTCTACTTGACTCTGGAGATATTAAAGAGGCTATGGATGCAGCTCACGCTGTTGGCGATGATACGCTGCAAGAAGAGGCTTACGGGCATTCGGTTCCTGACAGCTTTACACACGGTAGTTCCGAACAACGCCAAGAATGGTTTGATAGAGGGTACAAATACGGTGATATCCAACACGGAGATACCTTTAAGACAAATATATAAATATACCTCAAATGAATTGTCATAACAATAAACACTGCGGATAACCGCAGTGTTTATTGTTATATAGGCATTTAATAACCTCATCAATCAGATACATCTTTGAACAGTTCTATTACTGATTTTATCCTTTTTGACGATAGGATTAGTTTTTACGACGACTTTTTGTCATGACAAGGGCTATCCACGTACTCATCATACCAAGTAAGGTTGTAGCTAAAGCTGAAATATCTCCTGTTTTTGGTAAAGTATGTTCTGAATGGGCTTGTTTTGCTTCAGACATTACCTCCTCTTTAGCAAATCTCTCTTGCTGACCAAGTGCAGTAGGTAAATCGGGTGATACAGGTGCAACTTCTATATCTTCAACAAACTCTTGACCAGTTACCAATGCATTAGATAAACTTGTGACAAAATGAGTTGTCTTCTTATCATCTTTTGTTGATGGTAATGACTGACTTAGCTCTGTACTTGGTACAGGCAAGACTGGAGCTTGACCATCAAGTGCTTCTTGAGCTACCTTGAGATTTTGCAGCGCTAGATTAACCTCGTCTTGGGTCAACTTCACTGTTTCTAGCAAGGTTTTTGCTTGACCAAGTGCCTTATCATAGTCTTCTTTTACTTTTTCAGAAGCGTATTGATAACGATCACTATTCTCTTTTAAGGCTAAACCTTCTTCAACAGCTGCTTTCAAGTCATTTGTGTTTGTTGCTTGACCGTCAAGTCCTCTTTGAGCTGCTACTAATTGAGCTAATAACTCATCAACTTCGGCCTGTGTTTTACTATCCCGTCCCAAGTTTCCAGCACGAATAGCTGCATCGTAGGCTTGTTGATTAGGGCGACTAGCATTGTAGTAAATAGCCATGTCACGTACTTCATTTTGTTGATCCAAAGCTGCTAGCAGAGCAGTTGCATCCGTTTCCTTACCATCAAGTTTGGCTTGAGCTTGTTTTAATCCTTCAACCAAAGCATCAAGTTCAACCTGCATCCGCTTGCCTGCAAGTGCTTCTTTCACAGCATCCAACATACTGTCGTAAGAAGTACGACTTGACGTAGTAGCATTATAGTATTGAGCAGATGCTTTAACATCTTCTTGTTGAGCAAAAAGCTCTTTTAGTGCGTTTTTGTTAATGAGTGTCAAACGCTTAACATTACGTTTCTTCTCAACTACATCAACACTCAAATCATCCTCATAAAACTCATAGCCTTCTGCTAATGTCACAGCGATATTATAGTGACCAACAGGTACTTGTTTGCCAAAATCTGACTGAGAATATTTTTCTGCAGGTAACAGGATCGTATTACCATTCTCATCTACCACAGCCACTTGTGTTCCTGAAGGGAGATCTTTATCAAAATCAACTGTCAATGATGCATAATCAATAGCTGTAACAGCAAAGCTTACTGTTTGGATACTTTCTTTTTCAGAAACGGTAACAACTTGGCTAGCCTCTCCTACTAGACGACTGTTATCTTTATCATACAAGACAAGGTCAACAGTATAGGTCCCAAATGGAAGAGCTATGTAATCTTTTGATTTGTCAATACCATCAACTAACTGACCTTTATCATCACGAACAGCATAAGCAAAGGTATAGCCTGATGATTCATTTGTTTCCTGATTAACTAATTTTACAAAAACCCGACCCGAATCATTGCCAACTTGAGCAAGTTCTTCAACTGACATCTCACTTCTGTTACCAGCGTGGTCTTCAACAAGGTAAGTCAAATCCTTCAATTCGAGTTCTTCTGGGATAACAAAATGACCATGCTCATCTTTTTCAATATAAGCTAGATATTCTGGATACTCAGTACCATCTTCTAACGTACCGGCTGGCACAGTATATACCAAACGCTCGCGTAGCACACCAGAACCTGTCTCTGTGACTGGACGTGGTATAAAGTGTCTATTGTCCTTATTGTAGCTAGCAGTCGTGATAGCTGGTGCTTCTCTATCCAAAATAACGTCAAACGCCATTGTTTGCATATCAGCTCCAGGAACCATTGGGTAATAAGTAACCACGTAGGCATACTCGCCATCATCTAAGAGATTACCGTCTTTATCTGTACCATCCCACTCAGAAGCAAAAATAATACTTGATTTAGGATTAGTCTCACGACCTGAATAATAATTTTTTAAGCCTGATTTTGGTTCACTTTGCCATAACGGATTTTTATGCTCAACATCATCTTTAGCATAGACTGTTGCTACTAAGTCATCGAAATTACGTAAGAAGACACCTTTGAAGCCTAAGCTATCTCGGTAATTATCGTTGTTTGGCGATACTGCAAGAACAACTCCACCATCCGATTTAGGCATGAGAACAAATGTACCGTCTTCTGTCTCGTGACTGCCGACTGCGATAATAGACGTATCTGCATTATTCTCCTGATGAGAGGTTTTTGTAGATGTTACAAGACCCGTATAGGCTGCGTCTTTTGGTATTTCTTGTTTCTCTTTGTCACCTTCAAAATAAAAGCCATTTTTTCCTTCTTTGATAATATCATAAATTGGAACTTCGATAACTGTCAGGTTTTGGAAGGCACCTTTGAAACCAACATAAGGCATACTCACCACTTCGTCCTTACTTGACTTATCCAAGAAACGCACAAAGCCTTCTAGGAAATAACCATTTGGCATGAGTTCGGTTAATTCTTTACTGAAAGCTGAAGCATCAACAGTAACAGTAATTTTCTCAGTGCTATTTGCCTTCACCAAAAGGTCTTTACCAACATGTGTCGTGAGGTGTCTTGGAAGAAGTGTCATCTTACCATCTGCAACACCATCTGTATTGACGACTGTTTCATAGGTCAATGTGTAATCGGTATTGCCGAAGTTATGAACCAAAACATCAAAGCTAAAGGTATCTTTCACATTACCCAAACTCACGCTACTGTAATCATCTGCACCTGTCAAGTAAAGACTAGTGCTAATAGCTGCCTTAGTATCTGCAATACCTGCACCTTGTTGACGTGGTGACGTGTAAGCATTTGTTTCTACATTCAAGTGAGGTTTAGCCGTACTCATGATGAGATGTTTCACTAAAGCTTCAATTTCAGCTGGAGACTTATCTGGATAGGTTTTGATTAAATGCTGTTTCACCAAGAGTGCAATACCTGCCACATGTGGTGATGCCATACTTGTACCATTCATGCTTGCATACTTATCATTGTTAATTGATGAGTAAATCGCACCACCAGGAGCTGCAACGTCAGGTTTTAATTCGCCATCTGTGGTCAAGCCCCAGCTTGTAAAGTCTGATAATTGATTAGCATTTGGGTTGTCCTTGAGGACTGTACGGTCATTAAAGTGAAGCTTGTAACTAGCTGTGCTGAGCGCTTCACCGACAGTCATTGGGATAAAGACTGACGGAATTTTAACAGCATCACCTTCCAAACTCATGACGAGGTCATCACCATCTTCACGGTTGTTAAAGATGACTGCACCGATAGCACCCTTGTTCAAGGCGTTGGTGATTTTTTCAGTAAAGGTAATTTCACCACGGCGGATAAGGGCCACTTTACCAGTCAAGTCTAGGTTTTCAACATCTTCAGCTTTACCAAGTCCTGCATAAAGGTATTCGTATTCCTTATCTTTATCAAATTCGACGTCACGAGTACCTGGTAGAGTAAAGCTCGTCTTGCCATAATCAAGTTCAGCAATATTTTCTGCTCCGACAATATCCAAGACCTTGACAGCTAATTTGCTATTATTGAATGACGCTACAGAAATAGCATCCTTAGCTACAGATGGAGAACCTACCAGTCCGTAATCTGGATTAGCAGCTGATGGATTAGCATATTCTGAACCAAAAGCACCATCGTTTCCTGCAGCAATAACAACTGTGACACCTGCACGACGTGCCTTTTCTATTGCTTCAACGACAGCAGGGCTTTCATTCACGAGAGAGCCTGTTGCTGACCCTAGACTGAGGTTAATACTATCTGCACCTAGTTTGACTGCATCCTCAATAGCTCGTGCGTATAATGGTGTATCAGTAGTCTTACTACGGTCCACAAAGACACGCATAAACATCACTTGTGCTTCAGGTGCAACACCGTAGATACGTTCGCCAGTACTATCCACTTTTGATGGATTACCCGCAGCGATACCTGTCACGTGCATGCCATGTGAATCTTCGTCTTCTTCTTTAAGTTCGGTATTAGAATCAAGATAATTATAACCAAAAACAACCTTATTATTGTACCATTTACCATAATTGATTCCAGCAGCAGCTTTAGCAGCTTCCATCTCTTCTTCGGAGCGGTATTTAGCTGTTGTGACATCAGATATACGAAGCACATCATGCTCAATGTCAATACCTGAGTCAATGACAGCCACTAGCATGCCTTCACCCTTGTAACCTTTTTCCCAAACAGGCGCTACAGTAACAATATCATTACTGCTAAGGCTTGTCGGTGTTGCTACAGCAGTAGGCTCACCAGTTGAACTGGCTTCAACGGAGACTGACTCTGTTACAGAATGATTAGCTACATCAGAAACTACCTCTACGGAAAGAACATCTGTGTCTTCTACAACTTCTGATACACTATCTGACTTTGGTGAACTTAATTCTGTACTAATCGCATTAGTCAAAGTTGTCGCTGATAAATCATTAGCATAAGCACTTCCCTGACCAAGAAAGATAACCGTACCAACCACGACAGATAAAACACCTAATTTATGCTTTCTTAATGAAAAACGATGTTGCTTCATTTCTTTTCCCCCTAGAAACAGTAATCTTTTACTAGACACTAATCATGTGTAAGTTAGTAATAGCATTATTAAATCAAAAATTTTCAGAATATTCAAGTGTTTTTTGAAAATTTTTATTTTTTATTTATCTGCTACTCATCAAACTCATAATAAGCTACAAAATTCTTCATTGTCATTAGAATAAATCAATCGTAATAGGCTATTTTTAAAACTAATGTATTCAAAAAAGCTTGAAAGTAACTCTCAAGCTTCTAATCTCTTAGAGACTATCAATTCTAAAGCAACGACTTTCCAAAACACTTAACATCGCTCTTGCTGTGTCTAGAGATGTTAATAAAGGAATACCTTTTTCGATAGCAGAACTTCTAATCACCTGTCCATCTTCATCTGCTGTACGCTTATACCCTACTGTGTTCACAATCGCTTGAATATGCCCCTGTTTCACTAAATGAGGAATAGAGCATTCGGTACTATCACCTATTTTGTCAACTCTAATAACTCTTAAACCATTACCTTCAAAATAGTCTGCAGTACCACTTGTTGCATAAATCTGATAACCAATATTATCAAACCGTCTAGCAAGAGCCAAAGCTTCCTGCTTGCTATCATCTGAAATGGTAAAGACAATATTTCCAAAATCTGGCAAATGCAGATAACTCGCTTCAAAAGCCTTATATAAGGCTTTCTCAAGCGATAAATCGGTCCCCATAACTTCTCCTGTTGATTTCATCTCTGGACCAAGTAAACTGTCTACTTTAGCTAACTTAGTAAAAGAAAAAACAGGAGCTTTAACATGGACTTTATCTGATTCGGGATATAAACCTTCCTCATAACCAAGTTCAGCTAAGTTATGCCCCAACATAACTTGTGTCGCGACTTGTGTCATCGGAATACCTGTTACTTTAGATAGAAATGGAACCGTGCGACTTGCCCTAGGATTGACTTCAATCACAAACACTTCTTCATCTTTGATGACAAATTGAATGTTCATCATCCCTATACAATTCAAACCAATTGCCAAGCGTTTCGTATAATCAGTGATGGTGTCTTTGACCTGCTGCGAGAGATGTTGCGGTGGGTAAACAGCCATTGAATCTCCTGAGTGAACACCTGATCGCTCAATATGCTCCATAATACCAGGAATCAAGACAATCTCACCGTCAGAAATAGCATCTACCTCACACTCACGTCCTACAATATAAGAATCAATCAAAACAGGATGCTCCGGACTTGCCTTAACAGCTGTAGCCATATAAGATCTTAAGTCAGCTTCGTTTTCAACAATTTCCATGGCACGACCCCCTAAAACATAAGAAGGACGAACTAAAACCGGAAAACCTATTTCTCTAGCTGCTTCAACTGCCTGATCTTCTGTAGTAACTGTTTTTCCTTTAGGTTGAGGAATATTCAATGCTTTAAGTGTCTCTTCAAATAGTTTACGGTCCTCGGCCCTATCAACATCCACTAGTTGTGTTCCTAATATTCTAACACCTGATTTGGCTAATGGTTCAGCCAAATTAATAGCGGTTTGTCCACCAAATTGAACTATAACCCCCTTAGGTTTTTCCAAGTCGATGACGTTCATAACATCCTCAACAGTTAAGGGTTCAAAGTAGAGCTTATCTGATATGGAGAAATCTGTTGATACAGTCTCTGGATTTGAGTTCATAATAATAGCTTCGTAACCTGCTGCTTGAATAGCTTTGACTGAATGGACTGTAGCATAGTCAAATTCAACCCCTTGCCCGATTCGAATTGGTCCTGAACCAAGTACCAGAACAGATTCTTTCTCAGATTGGATGGATTCATTTTCCCAAGCATAAGTTGAATAAAAATATGGGGTGCTACTTTCAAACTCTGCCGCGCAAGTATCTACCATTTTATAGGTTGGGATAATACCATAGGATAGTCGCTGTTCTCTAACCTCTTCTATGGTTTGTTGCCATAAATCAGCAATTTTAGCATCAGCAAAGCCATATTGTTTGGCTTTTCTTAACAGTGACTCGTCACCGATTTTCTCTCTTAATTCTGTTTCAATCTCAACAATATGAAGTAGCTTATCCAAAAAGAAAAGATCTATTTTGGTCAGTTCAGCTAGTTCTTCAATGCTAAATCCACGCCTAATAGCTTCTGAAACATAGAATAAACGGTCATCTTGTGCCTTAACAACATGATGCAGTAATTGGTCATCAGACAACTGATTTAACTCTTTCAACTCATTATGATAAACACCGATCTCTAAGGAACGACAAGCTTTAAGCAGACTTTCTTCTATATTACGACCAATAGCCATAACCTCTCCGGTAGCTTTCATCTGTGTTCCTAGAAGTCGCTCTCCTTTTTCAAATTTATCAAAAGGAAAGCGCGGCAGTTTAGCCACAACATAGTCTAAGGCCGGCTCAAACATAGCATAAGTAGCACCGGTAACCGGATTAACCATCTCATCAAGCGTTAGACCTACAGCAATTTTGGCTGCAATTTTGGCAATTGGATAGCCTGTTGCTTTTGAAGCCAGAGCCGATGATCGAGACACGCGCGGATTGACTTCAATGACATAATAGTCAAAGCTATTGGGGTCAAGGGCTAGCTGAACATTACAACCACCCTCAATTTTTAAGGCTCTAATGATTTTTAAACTCGCGTCACGTAGCATTTGGTTTTCAACATCGGATAAGGTCTGTGATGGTGCAAAGACAATCGAATCACCTGTATGGATACCAACAGGGTCAAAGTTTTCCATATTGCACACCACTAAAGCATTATCTGCTGAATCACGTATAACCTCGTACTCAATTTCTTTAAATCCTGAAATAGAACGTTCGATTAAACATTGTGTCACTGGTGAACGCTTCAAACCATTAGATGCTACTTCTTTAAGTTGTTCATCATTATGGCAAATACCTCCTCCAGTTCCACCTAAGGTAAAAGCTGGTCTCACAATGACTGGATAGCCGATTGTCTCTGCAAAATTGAGTGCTTCATGAACAGTGCTGACAATTGTCGATTCTGGAATAGGCTCATCAAGCTCCAGCATCAACTGCTTGAATAAATCTCTATCCTCTGCTCTATCAATCGCTGATAATTTTGTACCTAATAATTCAATTCCTAAATCATCCAATATTCCTGCTTTGGATAAAGCCATCGCCATATTAAGCCCTGTTTGCCCACCGAGTGTTGGTAATAAGGCATCAGGTCTTTCTTGACGCAAAATGCGTGTCACAAATTCTAAAGTAATTGGCTCAATATAGACCTTATCTGCAATTTCTTTATCTGTCATAATAGTAGCAGGATTGGAATTGACTAATACAACCTCATAACCTTCTTCTTTTAAAGCGAGGCAGGCTTGCGTGCCTGCATAATCAAACTCTGCAGCTTGTCCGATAATAATTGGACCTGAGCCAATAACCATTATTTTCGTTATATCTGTACGTCTTGGCATGTTTCCTCTTTTCCTATGTCATTATTGCTAAATGTCGTAACGACCCTTTTGAAACATATCAATCATCTCTAAAAAATCATCAAAGAGATAGGATGCATCATGTGGTCCAGGTGCAGCATCTGGGTGATATTGAACTGAAAATGCTGGAAAATGTCTATGCTTTACTCCTTCAATAGACTTATCATTAATCTCTTCATGCGTAACCAACAAACAATCTGGAAAAGCTTCTCGGCTAACAGCATAGCCATGATTTTGACTAGTGAAATCAATGCGACCACTTGCAATTTCTCTAACAGCATGGTTAAATCCTCGATGTCCAAACCTCAATTTATAGGTTTTAGCACCATTAGCTAGGCTAAAAAGCTGATGACCTAGGCAAATTCCAAAAATAGGAATAAGTCCCTGAATTTGTCTAATCATATCAAGTGCTTCTGGGACATCTTCTGGATTACCTGGTCCATTGGATAATAAAACACCATCTGGATTAAGCCCTAATATCGTTTCTGCAGTCGTGTTATAAGGAACAACCATGATGTTACAATGTCTCCTAGATAACTCTCTCAAAATAGAATGCTTTAAGCCAAAGTCAACGACGACAATCGTTTTGCCAATATCGGGTGCTGGATAAGCTGTTTTTGTTGATACTTGCTCAACATTATTAAAGGGTAAAACAGTTGCTTTTAATTGATCAGTTAAATGCTTCAAGCTATCACCTGGATTAGATAGCGAAGCCTTCATTGTACCAAATTGACGAATCATTTTCGTCAAAGCTCTCGTATCAATACCAGCTATTCCAGGTATTTTTTTGGCTTTTAGAAAATCATCTAAGGACATTTGAGAACGCCAGTTACTTGGACGTCTTGCAGCCTCACTGACAACCACTCCCTTACAGGTTGGGATAATACTTTCATAATCATCTCGGTTGATACCATAATTACCAACTAGAGGATAGGTGAAGGTCAAAATTTGACCATTATACGATTGGTCTGTGATTGCTTCCTGATAACCTGTCATACCGGTGTTGAAAACTAATTCTCCTGTCACATCAAGCTCTGCTCCAATCGCTGTTCCTTCAAACACCGTACCATTTTCTAAAATCAGTAACCGTTTTGCCATATCCCCTCCTTACTTCTTAACGTATCTATTATTTAAACTTTTCCTCTCAGAATAGCTTCGATAATAGCCATACGAACATAAACACCATTTTGCATTTGGCGAACAATGCGTGATTTAGATGCTTCAACAAGACTATCATCAATTTCCACATCACGATTGACTGGGGCAGGGTGCATGACAATGCTATTGTCATGCAAACGTTGATAACGTTCTGTTGTTAAGCCGTAATTAACATGATAAGTTTCTTTTGAAAAAGCTCCCTCGCCATCATGACGTTCATGCTGTACGCGAAGCAACATCAAAACATCTAATTGTTCAATCACATCATCAATGGCAACATGCGTGCCATAAACATCAAACTCGCTAGAATACCATTCTTCTGGACCTGTAAAATACAAGTTAGCTCCTAGACGTTTGAGCACTTGCATATTTGACTTAGCCACTCGCGAATGAGTAATATCACCACTAATAGCGATATTTAAACCATCAAAATAACCAAATTCTTCATAAATCGTCATCAAATCAAGCAAACACTGACTTGGGTGCTGTCCCGAACCATCACCACCGTTAACAATAGACGTTTGAATAGTACGGCTATCAATCAAATCTTTGTAGTAATCAACTTCAGAATGACGGATAACGCAGATGTCAACACCTAAGGCACTCATGGTTAAAATGGTATCGTACAGGGTTTCTCCCTTATTAACCGAACTTGTCTTCGCATCAAATTCGATCACTTCCAACCCCAATTTTTTCTCAGCCACCTCAAAGGATTTATGGGTACGTGTTGATGACTCAAAAAAGAGATTCGATGCAAAGTACTGTCTATCTAAAGAAAACTCAACGTCTCCTTTTTTAAAATCAATGCCTCTTGAAATTAAACCTAGAACTTCTTCATTAGAAAGAGTCTCCATTGTCACCAAGTGTTTAAGTGAAACCATACCATCTGTGATCATGTTTGATATCCTTTTCTACCCATCTCTTATGGGAAAACCTAACATTTAAGAAACAATATAGTGATAACAACTGTGCTTATAACATCTGCTAAATCAAGCACTAACTAAAACAGAAACCTTAACGAGATTCATCTGTTTGATTAGGATTATGCCATGAATGATTCGAACAAAAAGACTAAACAAAATTAGCTATGGTGCTGATAGGATTACCCTATCTTGTCCATCAACTTCCACCATTTCAACAACGATTTCTTCCATCGAACTAGTCGGAATATTTTTGCCGACATAATCTGCTCTAATAGGTAATTCTCTATGACCTCTATCTACTAAGACAGCCAGTCCTACTCTAGCTGGACGACCCAAACTCACCAAGTTATCAATGGCAGCTCTAATGGTACGGCCAGTGTAGAGAACATCATCAACTAAGATAATATCTTTATCAGTGATATCCACTGGCATCGTGCTAGTATCTTCTTCTACTTTGATATCATCTCTGAACGGTTTTGTGTCAAGCTCACCAACCGGAATATCTATTCCTTCAAGCTGCTTTAGGCGCTCCTGAATGCGTCTAGCAATATAAACACCCCGTGTCTTAATACCAGCTAATACAAGATTATCAAGTGATTTATTACGCTCAATAATCTCATAAGTAATGCGAGTAATCGCACGTTTCATTGTTAACTCATCAACAATTTCTTTTGTCTTCATTAACAAAACTCCTTTTTTTAATTACTGGTTGCCCAGTTCATAAACGAAAAACTCCCCTTGTCGCCAAGGAGAGTCACTTAAATAAAAGCATTAAAAAAGATGCTCTGTTTTTATTTGATCTCCTTGACTGCCTCTCTGGACAGCATTAAAGGATTTTATCCGTTTGTCATATCATATCAAAAATCAGAACCAAAAACAAGGAACAATGCGTATTTTTCTAAAAAAATAATCTAAACCAAACGTTATGACCTATCTTATGGTATAATTGTTAGCATTAGAATAGATAAGGAAGTAAGTAACATGTCATTTGATGGCTTTTTTTTACACCATCTCACTAAGGAATTGAGACGAGATATCCTAAACGGACGCATTCAAAAAGTTAATCAACCTTTTGAAAGAGAGATAGTGCTACACATTCGACAAAATCGCCAAACCTATAAACTTTTGCTATCTGCCCATCCTGTCTTTGGTCGTGTTCAAACCACCCAGACAGAGTTTAAAAATCCTCAATTTCCTAATACCTATACCATGATTATGCGAAAATACTTGCAAGGGGCTGTTATTGAAGATATTAAACAACATGGTAATGATCGCATTTTAGAATTTGCGATTTCAAACAAGAATGAAATTGGTGACCATATCCAAGTCGCTCTCATCATTGAAATCATGGGGAAACACAGCAATATTATTCTTGTCGATAGAATAGAAAACAAAATCATTGAAACGATCAAGCATGTTGGGTTTTCACAAAATAGCTATCGTACCTTATTACCTGGTTCTAACTACATCGAACCACCCAAACCCAAAGGGCAGAATCCCTTTACTATTTCTGACGAAGCCTTGTTTGCCATTCTTCAAACTGAAGAACTATCACCTAAAAACCTCCAGTCCTTCTTTCAAGGGCTGGGACGTGATACAGCAACTTATTTATCAGAAGTGCTGGTGACAGATAAGTTAAAAAACTTCCGTCACTTCTTTCAAGCAGAAACGACACCAAGTTTGACAGATAAGGGGTTTTCTCCAGTAGCGTTTGATGCGAGCAGTCAAACATTTGATAGTTTAAGCCAACTGCTCGACTACTACTATCAAGACAAGGCTGAAAAAGATCGTATTGCCCAACAAGCAAGTGACCTCATCTCTCGCATTCAAAACGAATTGGATAAGAACACTAACAAACTCGCCAAACAGCAACAAGAATTAGCTGATACGGAAACTGCGGAAATATTCCGTCAAAAAGGGGAATTGTTAACGACCTTCCTAAGTCAAGTGCCTAACAACCAAGAGTCTGTCACATTGGATAATTACTACACTAACGAACCCATTGTAATTAACTTAGATAAGGCACTAACACCAAATCAGAACGCACAACGGTATTTTAAAAAATATCAGAAACTCAAAGAAGCAGTCAAACATTTGACAGGATTGATTGAAGAAACCAAGCAAACTATTCACTATTTGGAAAGTGTTGAAGTTGCCCTGTCTCAAGCTTCTATTGATGATATCGAAGATATCCGTGAAGAATTAACAGAAACTGGATTTATGAGACGACGCTCTCAAGATAAGCGACACAAGCGTAAAAAACCAGAAACCTATCTGGCTTCAGATGGCAAAACAATTATTCTTGTCGGGCGCAACAACCTTCAAAACGAAGAAGTCAGCTTTAAGTTAGCTAAGAAAGGCGAGCTCTGGTTCCATGCAAAGGATATTCCTGGTGCCCATGTCCTCATCAAAGATAATCTTAATCCAAGTGACGATGTCAAGACTGATGCTGCCGAACTAGCTGCTTACTTCTCTAAAGCCAGACTATCTAATCTCGTCCAAGTTGATATGATTGAAGCCAAGAAACTTCATAAACCTACAGGTGGTAAACCTGGTTTTGTCACTTATACCGGTCAAAAGACCCTACGCGTCACGCCAACAGAAGAGAAAATTCAATCAATGAAACGATAAAAAGAGAGAACGACAGCAATATGCTAAAATCGTTCTCTTTTTTCATTTTCTCTTAAAAGCCATATCATTGACTGATAAATTAGTCCTCTTTTTTAGTCCTAAGACCGATTAAGCCTAACAGACCTAAACTAGAAAGAATGCTAAAAATAGTATTGGACTGCTCACCTGTTTTTGGCAAAACAGTAGGACTCTGATTAGAAATAGTGCCATTGACCACCTCTGTCATTTTTGATGGCACTTCATTAGATGATAATTTGGTATCTACTGGATACCAGTCACTTTCTTTTGACAACATTTCTTGAACTTCGAGTTCTTGTTTCTCATCGCCATTAGACGAGATTAACACCTTAGTGATAAGATTTCCTTTACTATCTTTCCAAATATCATAATAGTTAAGACTATTACCCTCACGCTCTACCACATATTCCACAAATGCTTCTGGCAACTCGAGAACTGGAGGCTCAGTTGAAACTTTGTGACTAACCTTAGTTCCAATACGAACCAATTCTGAGACAGCTAGACTTTGGACTGTGTCTGAGACTATCTCACCATTAACACGAATTACTAGACGTAAACCATTTTGGCCTTCACGAGTAACATGGCGCTCACCTTGCAACATCGTTTCATCTAAAATCGTTTCAGTCATAAACGGAACAACTTCTTCAGAAACCATTGCTTCTGGCAATTCGAGAACTAGAGCCTCAGTTGAAACTTTGTGACTAACCTTAGTTCCAATACGAACCAATTCTGAGACAGCTGAACTTTGGACTGTGTCTGAAACTATCTCACCATTAACACGAATTACTAGACGTAAACCACTTTGACCTTCACGAGTAACATGACGCTCACCTTGCAACATCGTTTCATCTAAAATCGTTTCAGTCATAAACGGAATAATTTCTTCAGAAACCGTTGCTTCTGGCAATTCGAGAACTGGAGCCTTATTCGAAACTGTTGTTTCTCTCTTGCTGCCTTCTTCAATGAGCTCTGTAATTGGTTGAAGGATAATTTCTTCTGATACAAGCTTTTCGCCAACATGAATCAGGCGACGTCTACCATCAATACCTTGTCGTTTCAAGATTCTTCGACCTGATGGTAATTGTGGATTATCAATAACTTCAACACCATGAGGAATCACCGTTTCACTAATAACAGCCTCCTCCAATTCTACCTTAGGAGGATTATGACTGGATTGACCAGATACTAAAGTACCCACTAAGACAAGTTGATGCTTCGGAGCAATACTAATGACACCCTCCGTATCTGTTTGTTTAGTCACTTGACCACTAACAGCATCTAAAAGATAGGTATCTGTATAGCGTTTTTCGCCGTTTTGACCAAGCACTTTTATTTGGCGCTGATTTTTTAATAACTGGTGAGATAATTCTTCAATGACACTAAAGGGAATAACTTCTGTCCGTGACGTACTGCCAGTACCAACCACTAAATACCTAGTGACAGGTTCTTTTTTAACTGTCTCTGTCTGAGAAGTTAGACTACCATTCTGAGAATCAACCGTATAGGTGGTTGTCCTAATGACTTTCCCATTTTCACCAGCAACATGCTCAACAGGCTCACTATTAGGGGAATAGATTTTACTCTCATCAGCAACATATCTGGTTTCAAAAGGTATGTCTTCAACTGTGACAGTAGGTTTTGTACCAATTTTGATACGTTCATTAATAACTTCTTTGGTAATACGCCCTTTATCAGAGACACCATCTGTCATGGTATAGGTCTTTTCACCATTAACACCCGTCACTTCGATAACTTGTTTGCCTACAGATAGCGTATCATCAGCCACATACGTTGTCGTATAAGGGATGACTTCTTTTCTAGTCTCAGCAACTGGTGCATCAGAAGGTTTTAATTGATAATGCCATACGCCATAAACATCTGTAACATTATCTGTCGTACTATCTATAGTTAGAGTATCTAACATCTCATTACCACTATTTTTCCAACCAGTAAAGACCCATTCTCCCTTCCCATCATCAGCATCTAATTTGGTAGCAATATCTTGTAATTTAATGGTATCACCAGTGACAACAAATCTTTCTTTTGGTAAATAGTTTTTTGTAGCAGTTGGTAATTTTGTTTGATTATCAGAAATAAAATGATATACCACACGCTTCTCAACATTATAAATCCAACCATTTTCATCATTTGGTGATAGGGTTTTATTTAGTGGCACTAAAGTGACAGTTGGGTCAGCTGCTTTTGCCAAGAGATAAACAAAACGTTTGCCATCATAATCGCTAAAATCGAGATTAGCTTTTCTAAACGTGATACTCATTCCTCTAACAGAAGCATCAGCATTTTGAGCAGTAACTTGACTATCCGCATTTAGATGAAGTTCTCCTTCACCTGATAAGCGCTCAAGTGCTAAGCTATTTTCCTCAAGAGTTAAACGACTACCTTTATCCACTCTCAAATGATTATTAACAACGTTAGCCGTCACAGGAGTTAAAGTGGCTGTCGCACCATTTCTTAATGTCAAATCATTGACATCAGACAAACTCATGTTTGAGAAATTGCTATCCAAGATTACGTTTAGGTGACTTGAACGATTTCCTACCATGCTTGTTATAAAGTTTGATTTCGATAAAACCGTCACTGTCTCGTTTTTATTGGCTAGCACCTGTAAACCGTCTTTGACACGCACATCTCTCGTATCAAAGGAAACCTCAGCAGCGTTATAAACTTGCACTTGTTTTAACTCAGTATTGCCTGAAACTAACAAACGAGATTGGTCACCGTGTAACTGAATGACTGGCTTTAATTCAGGGCGTTTGGCAACATCCGTTATAACATTTTCCATAGTTAATGACTGATTTGCCAAACGGATAGTTGGTGTTTTGGTCTCTTCTGGAACCATGTTTAAGGTGACGTTTTTCAATGTCAGATTAGCATTGACACTCAACGCTTCATTTAATAATAAGGTCATCGATGGTGTTTGACCTTCAATGGTTACAGGTTTAGAAATAGTGAGTGGAGAACGTTCTGTCATATTCCCTACGAGAACAATCTTACCACCTTCTCGAACCTTATCCAAAGCCTGATTTAAATCACGCATTGGTGTTGTTGGCGTCTCACCATCGCCCGTTCCAGTATTAGAAACATAGATGATATCGTATTCATTAGGCGCCAATACCAATGACATTAAATCATTATGGGCTAAGGCTTTTTTCAAAATGCCTAATTTCACTTGACGAACGTTTGTTAAACGTGCCCTTAACTGATGTTTTTGAGCTACTGCAGTTAAGTCTGTTTCCGTTAAACTGCCTTTTTCTTTAGTCAAATTAGTAATATCGTTTTTATAAGCTTCTAGAATCTCTAAATCTTTTTTAATAGCTGTTTCTAAATTTGTCTTGAGTTCAGCATCATCCCAAAGTTGATTGACAGGTTTTAGTTTAGACAAACGTTGGTATTGTAACTCTTTAAAAGTTGACCAAGAATTATTGGCTTCTCCATTTAAAATAGCTCTAAAAGCATCCGCATCATTACTATATCTGTCACTGGCATAATTGACATAGGCTTCCCAACCCTTCCACGCTAAAATTTCATAAGCATGTCGTTTAAAGGAAATATCCCCAACAGTGTTCTTATCCGACGTATTTTGGGCTTGAACAGCGTAAAAACTGTCGAGTAACGGAACAGAATCATACTGATTTGTCGTCAGCTCATTGATCAAAGGTGAAACTCCACGTGGAATAAACTGTCCAGATACAGCACCATTGTTAACCAAGTCTTTTATTGAGTTCAAAGAAACATTAGCATCCGTATAAGGTGCAAACTTATCATTTGTCGATATTCTACCTTCTCCAGCTTTTGTCAGATGCAATGACTTATCAGAAGTTGGTCTGATTTGTGACACTTGATTGAAATATGTTTTTTTCTGCTTATCTGTTAAGTGCTCAAAAACAACCTCTGCTTCTTTAACTTCCAAATAAGCAACTAAGTCCATCAGATTTTTCAAATAGTTTTCAAGTGTTGCCTTATCTTTTAACGCTTGTCTCGCCTGAACGCGTTCTGCACTTTCTTTAATATCAATAGCTGTGTTTAAGTTGAACACTGGAACATACGGACTTCCTGAATGTTGTGTGTTGTCAATAGCTTCAAACAAACCACGCGCAAAGACTTCAGGGCCTTGACCTAAACGGCGACCATGTTTACGATAAGTCCCCCCATACATTGCAGCTTCATCATTACCGTGTGTCATTTCATGGGTGAACAAGCCTACACCAGACATGTCTTTGTTCATCAGCCTTGTTTCATAAGCCACTAAAGAAGCAGCGCTAGTAGACACGCCTCCAATACCAACACCAGATTTTTTATAATCGTCGCGCATTTCTAAAGGGGTAAAAAATCTCCTAACAGCATCCGCAGCCTCAGGTCCATCTGCCTTAGACCAAACACCTACCTTTTGCGTATCATATTTGTGGTTGAATGAATCAGTTGCTGTGACGAAAGGAATAGGGTTTTTCTTAACAGATTCCAAGAAGGACATGTAGTTATTGAAACCCTTTAACATAGGTAAGAAAAATGGACTATTGGGCTGATTTTGACCACGTTCCTTACGCAGTAACTCTGGTGGATATTGATCCAGGTAAGTTTCTGTCATACCAATTGTAAATGCATTGATACTAGCCCCTGCGTAAACACCTTTTCCTTGGCTTAGTAGAGGAAGATAGAGCTCTGGTTTTTTATCCTTAATCGTTTCATAGACTGAGGTACCTGATGTCTCTCCTAATAAAGCCTCGGTTCTGGTTTTATAGTAATTCTCAGGTGACATCTGATGGCTAGCAGCTAAATGTTCGACCATTTCAGGTATACTGGCAAATCCAGTAAAATCAGATACTTTTCGCTCTGTAAATAATCGCTCACTCTGTCTCAAAAAACTACTACGCTGATCAACAGTAATACCACCATACTGTTTTAGACGCTCATAAGGGGTTAAGCCATTAGCCGTTATTCCCTTTATGCTATGGGGCTCAAAGACAAGTCGATCTACTAAGTTATCCTCAAAATGATATTGTTGTTCCAGTAAGAAAACACCTCTATATAAAGCCGGTAAATCTGCTTTCAGTGTTTTAACCGTTAAAGAGTTATTTGTCCCTAATAAATCTTTAGCAAGTAAATGTTGTAAGGTAGTTCTTGTCGAGGGAGCTACGGATTCTAATTCATCGTTGTTAGTAATATTAGCATTTGCCAAACGCAAAGCCTCTTTAGTAGCTTCTGGAAGATAAGCATCATAGAGTGCTTTTTGCTCGGGTGTCATACTATTAACTTGAAATGGTAAATTATGCTTCTTTCTGAACTCTGTCAATAGTGGAATGTAATAAGTTGTCAAGTCAGTTGTTGTTAAAGATGTCTTAGGACTAACAACATTAGACATGGCTACATTGTCTGCTGTCGTTTCAAAGTTTGTCAGCAAGATAGTGTTCAATTGGTCTTTTTTAGTTTTATCATAAGAAGCAATGGTATCACTATCTTTAAAGGCTGCATTTTCTTCTAGCAATTCGAGAGCTGTTTTTTCACCACTCTCTTTTTCAGTTGGGGTTGAAACATTCCTAAAAGGCGATGAAGAAACAGGAACAGAAGCCGTCTCGTTATCGTTTGTCAAATCAGTATTATCAGATGTTGCTACTTCGCTTACTGAATCAACTCCCTCTTCAACAGGAGTTAATGCAGAATCTTGATGGGAACTATCTGTTATTTGGTCACTTTTTTCAGGTGAAATGGCAACTACCTCTGACTCTTTAGAATAAGTATCTGCACTTACCATTGGTGCTTGTACCAAAAAAGCATAACCAATACAAACAGACACAACCCCTATAGAGAGTTTTTTGATGGCAAATCGTTGTTTTTTAGACATAGTTTTCCTTTCTATTCGATCCGTTAAGGCTTATCTTACTATTAAGTTAAGCCCTTGTCAATTGATTAAGCAACAGGTCATATCATTTAGCAACATCAACACTCTTTTTAGCTAAAAAAGCTTAAAACTTAAGGATTTCTTCTTGTTAAAATATAAAATGAACAAAACAAGTTTTCTGATATTCAGAACCTCATTTTGTTCATTTCTTATCTAAGGATCAGCTTTGTGATGTTCAAAAAGCTAAAGAGGGCTCTATAATTTCTGTAGTGGGTAACTCCACCATAGAGATTATAGGGCCTTTTGAGTATCAAAAAGTCCCATATGACCTATAATGAAAAGCAAGCAAACCATCATTAGAAAGCCTCATATGGAATA
>NZ_JBRUGW010000026.1:0-30374 GCF_053206505.1 Streptococcus fryi
TTCCATATGAGTCTTTCTAATGATGGTTTGCTTGCTTTTCATTATAGGTCATATGGGACTTTTTGATACTCAAAAGGCCCTATAATCTCTATGGTGGAGTTACCCACTACAGAAATTATAGAGCCTTAAATTAAGAACATCTACACAAGTTGAATTCACCAGAATGATCATATCATATGATGATTGAAAAGGAGCTAGGCAAATACGCCTAGCTCCTTTATGGTTTTCATGGATTAAAATTGCTTATTGTGCAATGAATTATCGGTAAGTCTTGTCGCTCTTATCTTAATAATCGTTTTAGCATTAGGCTAATTAACAAGAGGACTATTCCAAGGGAGACAAAGGCTTGAGCAAACCCTAGGCGATCAATCACCCACCCCATAACTGGGAAGATGACAATCATTGACAAGCTAACAATCATGGCGTGGACGCTCAACATGGTTGCCCTAATCTCTGATGGGAGCGAGTGTTGCAAGTCATTGCCGAAAATCGGTCCAAAGAAGCTGACCAAGCCTTCGCTGATAAGAAAAATAAGGGCGTAAAGTATAGGCTGATCAAAGGTTGCTAAGAGGAATAACAAACCTGTCAGGGGAATAATGGTTACAAAGACCTGTTTAGCCGTCCAACGCTGCCCAGCATGGCTAGCTAACCAAACAGCACCGATATTGATAGCACTAGCACCAAGCATGACAAGACTAATTTGCCAAGGGGTCAGATTCACCAATTCATTTTGGTAGTAAAAATAAAACATAGTGACCAAGGTCAATAGGGTTTGACTGATGAGCATCCACTCCAGTAATTTGGGATTGCCTTTGAAACAGTCTTTAACAGCAATTAGAATGGTTTTGATTGTTGGTGCTTGTTCGACTTTTTCTTTAATGTCTGGCTCTTTCATAAGGCTAATAAGACCGATGACAAGGATAGAGAGTCCGATTTGGATGATGTAGGTCCAGTTGAGAAAGCCGTGGACGAGAAAGGCGGCACAAACCATGCCGAGTGCGCGTGTGGCTTCGGAGACACCGGATAGGATACTGGAGATTTTCAAATACTTATCTTCCAGACCTGCTTGTTTGACCGATTCAAAGAGCATGGCATCGCTAGTGCCAGAATCAAAATTATAAGACCAAGCACTGACCATCATGCCTAGAGCATAAATCCAAATATCACCTTGTCCGTAAAGCATGAGCAGAGCAGATATAATGGCAGTTAATCGACTGATGTAGAGATTGGTTTTATAGCTAAATCGGTCTGCCATGACACCAGAAGGTACTTCAGATAAGAAACTTGTTCCGTGAAACAGACTTTCTAACAAGCCGATTTGCAGTAGTGACATGCCGTTTTGGCTAAGAAAGAGCAACCAAAAGGATGTGATACCAAAGAAGCTGAAAAATTCTAAGCCTCCGAGTAGTTTGATGTTTTTGATATAAGATTTGTGTAGCATAAAAAAGCCTCCTTAAAATGAGTTTTGACGATTAGGATAAAGCTTTTTATGTGTGCTACATGGTAGTGTCTCCTTTTGTTTATATTACCACTGATTATATCACAGAATTTTACCGTCAACAAGCGGATGTTTATTGTTGTATAAGGTGAAAAAGTGGTGTAATTGGTGTATAATGAAAACTAATTAGTGGCTTAGATGATGTACACGGTTGAGAGAAGAGGTGGAGGTGTTATGTTTCAGAAGATTTATGATTATGTGACGGGAAAAGGTAAGTTATTGACTATTCAGTTGACTTATCCAGAAAGCAAACGTCTGACATTTGAACGTCTTGGTGGAAAAACGTTTAGCATCAGTGATGAGCCAACAAAGACTTATGCTCTCCAGTCGGCATCACTCGTCACAGATACCCCTCAGCCACGTGTTTCAGCAGGTGCGATTGTTGGTGCCAGTTGGGCTGCTTTTAGAGGTGGCGATGTCTTAAAAGGAGCCGTTATTGGTGATGAACTTGAGCGACAAAGCGATAAACAGGCGAGACAGTATCGCTTTGTTTTTAGAGAAGTGACCAGTGGTGAGGACCGCCTTATATCGGTTAAATTAACCTTAGCACAACTTAAAGTGCTGAAAGGATTTTTTGGAATGAGGTAAATAGCTATGGAAAAAATGATTAGACGATTAACAGTAGCAGATGAAGTGGCATTTAGAGATTTTGAAGCTTCTCTATTAGCTGAAAAAGAGCAAGGAAATGTCTTTATCGAGACGGAAAAGGTTGATGATTTTGCAGCTTTTGTTGCTAAGCAAAGGCAATTTGAAACCCAGACAGATAACCCCGACTGGTCAACATCAACCAATTATTACTATTTTCTAGACGATGTTTTGGTGGCACGAATTGGTTGTCGCTGGGAGCTGAAAGGCAATTTACCAACGGTTGGTGGGCATATCGGCTATGTCACAAGACCAGAATATCGTGGTCAAGGTGTTATGACAGAGCTCTTACAATTTGCTTTGGACAGATATGCAGAACGTGGCATCAATCGCGTGTTGATTACGGCTTTGGCAGATAATATCCCTAGCCGAAAGACCATTGAAAAAGCTGGAGGTGTCTTGGAGAATATTATTGACATTGAGGATGGAAAGCGTTTAGCACGCTATTGGATTGATGGCAAAGGGAGAGAAGATGACTAGACCGACTTTTGTTTGGGATTTGGACGGTACCTTGATTGATTCGTATCCTGCGATTATGCGTGCTTTGGAGAGCACCTATAAGCATTATGGTTGGGATTTTGATTATGACTGGCTCTATCGTTATGTGTTGGATTATTCTGTTGGGCAATTACTTGATACGCTCGCTAAAAAGCATGACGTTGACGTTCAGAGGTTAAAAGCTTATTATTCAGCTGATTTAAAGGGACGTGATAAGGAGTTAGTGTTATTTCCAGAAAGTCTGCCTATTTTAGAGTGGACAAAACAAGAAGGCATACAAAATTTCATCTACACTCATAAGGGCGAAAATACAAAGACTGTCTTAGACTTGCTAGAGATTAGTGATTATTTTGTAGAGAGCCTACATAGTCAATCAGGCTTTGCTCGAAAACCAGACCCTCAAGCCATGGATTATTTGGTCGCTAAATATGGATTGGAACGCACTAATACGTATTATATTGGTGATAGGTTGTTAGATATGGTCTTTGCTCAAAATAGTGGTATTAAAAGCCTAAATCTGACACAACCAACCCAGAAAGGCAACACTCATATCAGCACATTATCAGCCATCAAGGACTTGAAGCTTGAGAATGGATAGGTGTTAGTAGAAACTTTTGTACACCATTCTTGACCACCCAATACCCCTATGATATACTTAAAAACATGGTTAAATCATACAGTAAAAATGCAAACCACAACATGCGTCGTCCTGTTGTGAAAGAAGAAATTGTTGCCTATATGCGCCAGCACCAGAAACCTGTTGCAGAGGGCTTGAAAGTTTTACAAGACTTTGCTCGTCAAGAAAATATCCCAATCATCCCGCATGAGACGGTTGCTTATTTTCGTTTTCTTATGCAGACCATGCAACCTAAAAAAATCTTGGAGATTGGGACTGCCATAGGTTTTTCAGCCTTGTTGATGGCTGAAAATGCCCCTGAAAGCCGAATCACAACCATTGATCGCAATCCTGAAATGATAGAATTTGCTAAGGAAAATTTCGCCAAGTATGATCATCGTAATCAGATCACCTTACTCGAGGGAGACGCAGTTGATATCTTAGCTCATCTTGATGACCGATTTGACTTTGTTTTTATGGACTCAGCCAAATCGAAATACATTGTTTTCTTGCCAGAGGTTCTAAAACGCCTTGAGGTAGGTGGTGTGGTTATTTTAGATGATATTTTTCAAGGCGGCGATATTGCTAGACCGATTGAAGAAGTAAGACGAGGTCAGAGAACAATTTATCGTGGGCTTCAAAACTTATTTGATGCGACCCTTAATCACCCAGACTTAACAGCAACTTTGGTACCTTTAGGGGATGGAATTCTCATGATTCGTAAAAATGCTGAGGAGATTATACTACCAGATTAAGCAAACTTTAAGAAATTATGCTATAATAGTAAAGTTAGAAAATTTAGATGAGAGTTTATTTCATTTAAGAAACAGTAATTGAGGAGAAATAACACCTATGAAAAAACGTTTTTGGGCAACAGGCCTTATCACCTTGATGTCAGTAGCGACTTTAGCAGCTTGTTCAGCTAACGGTAGTGAAGGGAATAAAATTGTAACGATGAAAGGTGATACCATCACCGTGTCAGATTTTTATGAGCAAGTCAAAACGACACAGGCTGCTAAACAAGCGGTTTTAACACTTGTTTTGAATAAAGTCTTGGAAGAACAATACGGTGATAAGGTATCAAAAGATGATGTTGCGGATGCCTATAATAAGATGGCTGAGCAATATGGTGAGTCTTTTGATCGAATCCTTGAGTCACAAGGGATGACAAAAGAGGCTTATAAACAACAAATTCGTACTGAAAAATTATTAGAATCAGCCGTTACAGAAGCAGCTAAAGCTGAATTAAACGATGAGACTTATAAAGCAACTTTTGACTCTTACCAACCAGAAATGACAGCACAAGTGATTATGACCGATTCTGAAGATGATGCTAAAGCAATCTTGGAAAAGGCTAAAGCAGAAGGAACTGATTTTGCTGCCCTAGCTAAAGAAAAATCAAAATCAGAAAAAACAGAATATACCTTTGATTCGTCGTCATCAGATTTACCTGCAGATGTCAAAACAGCGGCTTTTGGTTTGGCAAAAGATGGTTTGTCAGAAGTAGTGACAGTATTGGATGTTAAGAACTATACAAATAGCTATTACATTGTGAAAGCAACGAAGAAAACAGAAAAAGGTAACGACTGGAAAGCATATAAAAAAGAGCTTGAATCAGCCTATCTTAACCAGAAAAAATCAGACCCTACTTTTATCAATTCAGTTGTTAGTAAGGCTTTAGAAAAAGCAAATGTTAAGGTTGTTGACAATGCCTTTAGTAGTATTTTAGCTCAGTATGCAAGTGTTGATGATGCGAAGACTGATGATTCAAAGGCTGAAGGAAAGTAAGTCCTAAAGTGAGCTTTGGTTGACGAGCTTTCAAAAAGCTTGTATAATAAGCCTATCAAGAATTGTTTATCATAAGGGATGTGACAGAAAGTTGGCGGTTGTTGCGAGCCATACAGACCAGATAATCATGCTACTTGTTAGTTTTACAACAAAATACGTAATAAGAATGACAAGTTCATTGAATGAAGGTGGTACCGCGGTTTTTCGCCCTTCGTCTAACTGGACTTGTCTTTTTCATTTTGAGGAGATAAAGATGACAAAATACCACGTCAAACAAAAATTTAAACTAGGTGGTGAAGCTTTTACAATAAAAGATGACTCTGGTCAATTAGCTTATCAGGTAAAGGGGAGTTTCTTAAAAATTCCAAAGACGTTTGAAGTGTTTGATAGCAAAGGTAACACTGTTAGCCGTTTAGTAAAACCTTTACTCACCTTTTTACCGCGTTTTAATGTGGAAATGGCTGATGGACAGACTTTTACGATTCAAAAAAAAATAACATTTTTTAGGGATCGCTATACCATTCAAGGTTTAGGACTTGAAGTTGTTGGTAGCATCTGGGATTTATCATTTCGATTAGTAGATCAAGATGGTGATATGGTCGCAAAAATTGATAAGAAAATTTTTAATTTGACGTCTACCTATGATGTCGATGTGAGAAAAAAAGAATACGCAGATCTTATTATCTCACTAGTTGTTGCTATAGATTATGTAGAAATGCTTGAGGGAGCAAGTAAGGGTAATTAAACCTATCCTTATCAAAGAAGTGGAGGAAGAAAGACATGAAACAATTATCATCAGCACAGATTCGCCAAATGTGGTTGGAATTTTGGAAATCAAAAGGTCATTCGGTTGAGCCATCAGCCAATCTTGTTCCTGTTAATGACCCAACTTTATTATGGATTAACTCTGGTGTAGCCACCTTGAAGAAATACTTTGATGGGTCAGTGATTCCTGATAACCCTCGTATCACCAATGCTCAAAAGTCTATTCGTACAAACGATATTGAAAATGTCGGTAAGACAGCTCGTCACCATACCATGTTTGAAATGCTTGGTAATTTCTCAATCGGTGACTATTTCCGCGATGAAGCTATCGAGTGGGGTTACGAATTGTTAACAAGTCCAGACTGGTTTGCTTTTCCTAAAGACAAATTATACATGACTTACTACCCAGCTGATACAGATTCTTACAATCGTTGGGTGGCATTAGGTGTTGATCCGAGTCATTTGATTCCCCTAGAAGACAACTTCTGGGAAATCGGTGCTGGTCCTTCAGGTCCAGATACAGAAATTTTCTTTGACCGTGGTGAAGCCTTTGACCCAGAAAATATCGGTATTCGACTTTTGGAAGAAGATATTGAAAACGACCGTTACATTGAAATCTGGAACATCGTTTTATCACAATTTAATGCAGATCCAGCTGTTCCACGTAGCGAGTATAAGGAACTCCCAAATAAAAACATTGATACGGGAGCAGGTTTGGAGCGTTTGGCGGCTATTTTCCAAGGGGCAAAAACAAACTTTGAAACTGACCTCTTCATGCCAATCATTCGTGAATTAGAAAAATTATCTGGTAAGACTTACGATCAAGATGGCGACAACATGAGCTTTAAGGTCATTGCTGACCATATCCGTGCTCTGTCATTTGCGATTGGAGATGGTGCGTTACCTGGTAATGAAGGTCGTGGCTATGTTCTTCGTCGTTTGCTTCGCCGTGCGGTTATGCATGGACGTCGTCTTGGCATCAATGAGTCATTCCTTTACAAACTTGTTGTGACAGTAGGTCAAATCATGGAAAGCTACTACCCAGAAGTGCTTGAGAAACGCGAATTTATCGAGAAAATTGTTAAACGTGAAGAAGAAACCTTTGCCCGTACGATTGATGCAGGTTCTGTTCACTTAGATGAGGTGCTTGCTGACCTGAAAGCTAAAGGTGAAACAAGACTTGATGGTAAAGCCATCTTTAAATTATATGACACTTATGGATTCCCAGTTGAGTTAACAGAAGAATTAGCTGAAGATGCTGGTTTTGCTATTGACCACGAAGGTTTCAAAGCAGCTATGAAAGAGCAACAAGACCGTGCGCGTGCTTCTGTTGTTAAGGGTGGTTCAATGGGGATGCAAAATGAGACCCTTGCTGGTATTGTTGAACCATCAACATTTGTTTATGACTTAGACGAACTTGGTGCTCAATTATCAGTAATAGTTGCAAATAATGAGCGTGTTGACACTCAATCATCTGGTGAAGCTCTTCTCGTCTTTGATCAAACGCCGTTCTATGCCGAAATGGGTGGACAAGTGGCTGACCATGGTACCGTGCTTGATAGTGAAGGTAAGCTTGTTGCGCGTGTCACAGATGTTCAAAAAGCACCAAATGGTCAACCATTACATACAGTTGAAGTTCTTGGTGATTTAACAGTGGGTCATAACTATAAACTGGTGATTGATAAGTCTCGTCGTCACCGTGTCATGAAAAACCACACAGCAACACACTTATTACATGCTGCCCTTCACAATATTATTGGTGAGCATGCCACTCAGGCTGGTTCATTGAACGAACAAGAATTCCTTCGCTTTGACTTTACTCACTTTGAAGCAGTGACTGCTGACGAACTTCGTCGTATTGAAGAAGAAGTTAACCAACAAATTTGGGATGCTATTCCAGTTGTGACGGTTGAAACAGATATCGATACAGCTAAAGAAATGGGAGCAATGGCCCTCTTTGGTGAGAAGTATGGTAAAGAAGTTCGTGTCGTTACAATAGGTGACTACTCAGTTGAACTTTGTGGAGGAACACACGTTGCCAACACAGCTGAAATTGGTATTTTCAAGATTGTCAAAGAAGAGGGGATTGGTTCAGGAACCCGTCGTATCTTAGCAGTGACCAGTCGTGAAGCTTTCCTTGCCTACCGCGAAGAAGAAGATGCTCTGAAAGCAATTGCTCAAACCATCAAATCTCCACAAATCAAAGAAGTACCAAATAAGGTTGCAAGCCTTCAAGAACAGCTTCGTGAATTGCAAAAAGAAAACGCTGAGTTGAAAGAAAAAGCAGCCGCAGCTGCTGCTGGAGATGTCTTCAAGGATGTTAAAGAGGCTAATGGTTTGCGTTATATTGCAACACAAGTTAATGTTTCAGATGCTGGTGCTCTACGTACTTTTGCTGACAATTGGAAACAAAAAGACTATTCAGACGTTCTAGTTCTTGTGGCAAGTATTGGTGATAAGGTCAATGTCTTAGTAGCAAGCAAGTCTAAGGAAGCCCATGCGGGTAATCTTATTAAAGTCCTTGCCCCAATTGTGTCAGGTCGTGGTGGTGGTAAACCAGATATGGCTATGGCAGGTGGTAGTGATGTTAAGGCTATTCCAAACTTATTGGCTGCCGTTCCAGAAAACTTATAAACTTTTCAAGTTAATATTTTTAGTATGTCTAGGAAATGGTGTATAATGAAGAAAAAAGAAAAGGAGGAAGGGGATCATGTTGTTCGACAATACCGATATGACAGATTATCAAATGGCTTTTGACCATGCCATTCAACATCTTAAAGACAAGCATATTCGCATTACAGAGACCCGTAAGGCTATCCTTTCCTATATGATTGAAGCGCGCCATCATCCTAGTGCAGAACAGATTTATAAAGATTTAAAACCTGATTACCCACACATGAGTTTGGCGACCGTTTATAATAATCTTAAAGTTTTGATTGAAGAAGGATTTGTTAATGAAATAAAACTAAGTCATGACAACACTTCTTACTTTGATTTTATGGGGCATCGCCATTTGCATATTGCCTGTGAACGATGTGGTAAAATTACTGATTTTGTCGATGTGGATATTCCTCATGTTAGGCAAGAAGCGGAGGCGCAGACTGATTACAAAGTAACACGGACACAGTTGCTCATGTATGGGATTTGTCCAGATTGTCAAAAACGTTAACGGAGTACCTTAGGGTACTCTGTTTTTCAATTTATTTAGAATGATTATAATTAAATTGACACGAAAGATGATTAGGTGTACAATATTAATAAGAATCATTCTAAAAGAGGTGGTTGATATGGCTATCAAGAAATATATGACGTTTTTAGATACGGGGCTTTGCTTATTATTGATTTTAGTGGGTCTCATCTGTCAGCAGTTTGATATAGGACTAGCGAGTCTGTTTTTTATTTTGGCTTTCATTGTTGGTGGTTATCAGTCTGCTAAGGAAGGGATTGTGGAACTCTTATTTGAGAAACACTTGAATGTCGATATTCTAATGGTACTTGCTGCTATAGGTGCAGGTTTTATTGGTTATTGGATGGAAGGAGCACTACTGATTTTTATTTTCTCTTTATCTTCTGGATTGGAGGAGATGGCGATGGAGAAAAGCCGTACAGCTATTGCTCAGTTGATGACTCTTCGTCCGACAACGGCTAGAAAGCTGTTCTCTGATGAACATATCGAGGAAATAGCGACATCGGACTTGGTTGTTGGTGATCGGCTTCAAGTTCGAAAAGGAGAAATTGTACCAATTGATGGGTGCTTGCTGAGTGAAATAGGTTTGTTTGATCAGTCAATGGTGACAGGTGAGCCTCTTGCTGCAGAAAAGATGTCAGGTGACGATGTCATTGGTGGAACCATCAATCAGGGAGAGACTGTTGAAATGTTAGTGACTACGAAAGCGGGTGAGACTGTCTTTGACCAAATTATCCGTCTTGTTGAAAATGCAGAGAAAAACCAAAGTCGAACTGCGACATTGATTGAAAGACTTGAAGATACCTATGTTAAAATAGTCTTGATTTTGGTGCCGTCATTTATCCTTTTTGCTTATCTTGTACTTGGTTGGGATTTGATGGAAGCTTTTTATAGAGGCATGATTCTGCTGACGGTTGCTTCGCCATGTGCCTTAGTCGCTAGCTCCACACCTGCAAACCTATCAGCTATTAGTCGTGCAGCTCAAAAAGGTGTGATGATTAAAGGTGGTGACATTGCTGATAGATTGGGCGAAATCAAAGTTCTTGTGACAGATAAGACGGGAACATTGACCAAAGGGAAACCTTATCTGACGACGAGTTACTATCTTGGTGATAAAAATCTTATTCAATCTTTGTTAAAAACAGCAGAACAAGGTTCTAATCATCCTATTGCAAATGCCTTTTTAGAAGCTTATCAGCAAGTTCCGATTTTGGAATTAGAGGATATTCAAGAAATTACTGGTCAAGGTTTGAAAGTCATTTATCAGGATAAGACTTGGAAGATTGGGAAGCCAGGTTTTGCTTGTTCAGAGTTAAAAGAACCTCTTTCACAAGAGATACTTAGAGATATGGCAGACTTACAAGAACAAGGTAAAATGATTATTACTATGAGTTGTGATGGGGGACTTCAGGCTTATTTTGCTCTTGAAGATGAGATTAAAAAAGAAGCTTATCAGACCCTTACAGAGTTGAGAGATCTAGGTATTGAAACTGTTATGGTGACTGGAGACCAGGAAAATACGGCAAACCACATTGCTCGACGCTTAGGTATTGATAAGGTATACGCCAACTGTATGCCAGAAGATAAAGCGAGAATTTTAACTGAGTTGGAGCAGACCTATGGTATGGTCGGTATGGTGGGTGATGGTATTAATGATGCACCTGCTTTGGCTACGGCTGGTGTTAGCTTTGCTATTGGTGAGGGAACTGATATTGCCATTGAGAGTGCCGATGTTGTCGTTATGGAGGATCTTCGTCATATTCCTTTTGTTATTCGGCTATCTCATCAGATGAGACGCATTGTCATGACAAATCTGCTCTTTTCTATTTCTGTGATTGCTTGTTTGATTTTGGCCAATGTGTTTAAGGGGATTAGTCTACCATTAGGTGTTGTTGGTCATGAGGGTTCAACTATATTAGTTATTCTCAATGGTTTACGCTTGCTAGTTTTTGAAAAACATGTCAAGCAGACGCTAAGTTCTAAGGCTGTTCATTTGCCTTGTCCAAATAGTTGTTACTTATTGGAGAATAGGTTATAATAAACCATACTATTCACTTGAGGAGAGCGTATGACACCGATTCGTATTATTGTCATCTTTTTATTTGTATTTTCAGTGGCTAAAATCATTCTTTTTTACAAGTACTTTAAATTATTTAAACCAAAACCCTTAAGTCCAAGAGAGCTTCAAGCCTTTGATAAGGAGGATGACGAGGCTTTCTTTGAAGAAGATGATTGAGTTTATTCATGTGATGTCTAATAATGACGATGTTAAATGGTTCTGATTAATGTAACTAGGAGGCTGGATATTGTAATCTAGCCTTTTTTGATGTCATCTCTTTATCTGATGAAGGTTTCATCTACCTCATTGCCTCACAGGAGCAGCTAGTTTTAAGAAGTCTTATTTGACTTGAAAGTATTTTCAATATTTTGGGGAGGAGATAAAAAAATGAAAGTAAAATCTAAAGAGTTGTAAGGTCTTGTCTATTTGTCAAAAAGCGTTAAAATATAAATGTAAGCGATATCATAAATGATATAAACGTAATTTATTAAAGGAGAAAGGAAATGAGCCGATTAACAAAAGAACAATTTATAGACCAAGTTAAAGACGGTCTCATTGTTTCCTGTCAAGCCTTGCCGCATGAACCGCTATACAGCGAGACTGGTGGAGTCATCCCTCTCTTAGTAAAAGCGGTGGAACAAGCAGGAGCTGTTGGTATCCGAGCTAATTCGGTGAGGGATATCAAGGAGATACAAGCTGTGACAGACTTGCCGATTATTGGGATTATCAAGCGTGATTATCCACCGCAAGCCCCATTTATCACAGCGACGATGAAGGAAGTTGATGAGTTAGCAGAACTTGGCATTGCCGTCATAGCTCTGGATTGTACAGACCGTGAGCGTTACGATGGTTTAACAGTTGCTCAGTTCATTGCTCAAATTAAGGAGAAATACCCAGACCAGTTATTGATGGCTGATATTTCAACTTATGAAGAAGGGATGACTGCCTTTGAAGCAGGAATCGACTTTGTCGGAACAACCCTGTCAGGTTATACAGAGTATAGCCGTCAGGAAGATGGACCAGACTTGGAGTTAATGAAGCGATTGACAGAAGCAGGTGTTGATGTTATTGCAGAAGGAAAAATCCACTACCCAGACCAAGCTAAAGCCGTCAAAGAGTTAGGTGTCACAGGCATTGTTGTTGGTGGTGCTATTACAAGACCAAAAGAAATTGCAGAACGGTTTATCGCAGCTCTGTCCTAAAGATAGCTTAAGCAAAATAGTCATTATTTAATTAATCAAAAAATAAAAACAAAAAAATTTTAAGGAGATTTTTCAGATGAAAATGAAAAAAATCATGGCATCAGTGCTTACTGGTGCAGCAGTTCTTAGTCTAGTAGCTTGTGGTAACTCAGAAGCTAAAAAAGCAGAGTCAACTGACTCAGGAGAAAAAGTCACTGAAATCACTTGGTGGGCGTTCCCAACATTTGCACAAGAAAATGCTAGCGATGGTGTAGGAACTTATGAGCAAACAATCATTGATGCTTTTGAAAAAGCTAACCCAGAAATCGATGTAAAATTAGAAACGATCGACTTTACATCTGGACCAGAAAAAATCACAACAGCTATCGAAGCAGGTACTGCACCTGACGTTCTCTTTGACGCACCAGGTCGTATCATTGACTACGGAAAAAATGGTAAGTTGGCTGACTTAAATGACCTCTTCACAGAAGATTTTGTGAAGGACGTTGATAATGATAAGATTATCCAAGCTTCTAAAGCTGGTGATACAGCTTACATGTACCCATTGTCATCTGCCCCATTCTACATGGCTTTGAACAAAGCAATGCTTAAAGATGCTGGTGTTCTTGACCTTGTAAAAGATGGTTGGACAACTGATGACTTTGAAAAAGTGCTTAAAGCTCTTAAAGACAAAGGCTACAATCCAGGTTCATTATTTGCCAACGGTCAAGGTGGTGACCAAGGAACACGTGCCTTTATTGCCAACCTTTATAGTGGTAATGTGACAAGTGAAGACCTAACTGCTTACACAACAGATACACCAGAATTTATTAAAGGGTTAGAAACAGCGTCAAAATGGATTAAAGATGGTTACCTCGCTAACGGTTCACAATACGTTGGTGGTGATGATATCCAAAACTTTGCCAATGGTCAAACCTCATTCACTATCCTATGGCAACCAGGCTTTAACAAAACAAATGCTGAATTGCTTGAAGCATCAGAAGTTGATGTTGTTGAAGTACCATTCCCATCTGAAGATGGTAAAGCATCGCTTGAATACTTAGTCAATGGTTTTGCTGTATTCAACAATGGCGATGATGAGAAAGTTGCAGCATCTAAGAAATTTGTTGAATTCCTTGCTGATGATGCAGAGTGGGGACCTAAGAACGTTAAACAAACAGGTGCCTTCCCAGTTCGTACATCATACGGTAAGCTTTATGATACAGAACGTATGGAAACAATCGGTGGCTGGACTGGTTACTACTCAACATACTACAATACTATTGATGGCTTTGCTGAAATGAGAACATTATGGTTCCCAATGCTTCAAGCAATCTCTAACGGTGAAAAAGAAGCTGACGTTGCTGCCAAAGAATTCACAAAAGCAGCTAATGAAACGTTGAAAAAATAAGCACTTAATTGCTAAGAACCTATAGGTCAGCATAGGTGTGACCTATTACACAGCCCCTTTCTAGTTGCTGTTAGAACAATTGGGAAGGGGCTATATTTGTTAATGAAAGAGAGGGTTTTGATGTGAAAGTCAATAAAATTCGGATGCGAGAGACACTTGTATCCTATGCCTTTCTTGCCCCAGTTCTTATCTTCTTTGGTTTGTTTGTTCTCTTACCAATGGCGATGGGAGTGGTGACAAGTTTCTTCCAATACACGATGACGGATTTCACCTTTATCGGTTTGGATAACTATATTCGCATGTTTAATGACCAAGTGTTCTGGAAATCATTCTTTAACACGGTGATTATCGTTATCGGTTCAGTACCGATTGTTGTGTTATTCTCACTATTCGTTGCTTCACAGACCTATGATAAGGGTGTGATATCTCGTTCCTTCTACCGCTTTGTCTTCTTCCTTCCTGTTGTGACAGGATCGGTTGCAGTAACGGTAGTTTGGAAATGGATTTATGACCCGCTATCAGGTATTTTGAACTATGTTTTAAAATCAGGTGGTGTGATTGAAAATAATATCTCATGGCTTGGTGATAAGCAATGGGCATTGTGGGCTATTGTGTTAATCTTATTGACAACCTCAGTTGGTCAACCCATTATCCTCTATATTGCAGCCATGGGAAATATTGATAATTCCTTTGTTGAAGCAGCGCGTGTGGATGGAGCTAATGACTACCAAATTTTCTGGCAGATTAAATGGCCTAGCCTATTGCCCACAACGCTTTACATTACAGTAACAACGACTATCAACTCTTTCCAGATTTTTGCACTGATTCAGCTCTTAACTTCTGGAGGACCAAACTACGCGACAAGTACCTTGATGTACTACTTGTATGAAAAAGCCTTTAAATTGACAGAATACGGTTATGCTAATACCATCGGTGTGTTCTTGGCAGCCATGATTGCCTTGATTAGTTTTGCTCAATTTAAGTTCTTGGGCGAAGATGTAGATTACTAGAAAGGAAAACAATATGAAAAAGAACAATATTAGTTTGTTTAATATTTTTACAAATATCATCTTGTTGATTTTGACTGTTCTGTTTATTTTTCCTTTCTATTGGATTTTAACAGGAGCCTTCAAATCACAACCAGCAACGATTAAAATTCCACCACAGTGGTTCCCTGCAGAACCAACTCTGATTAACTTTGAACGCTTAATTATCCAAAACCCAGCTTTACAGTGGCTGTGGAATTCGGTATTTATTTCTGTGGCAACCATGCTTTTGGTCTGTACGACAGCATCTTTAGCAGGCTATGTACTAGCTAAAAAACGTTTCTATGGACAACGTCTCTTGTTCTCAATTTTCATCGCAGCGATGGCTTTGCCAAAACAAGTTGTCCTAGTACCTTTGGTGCGTATTGTCAATTTTATGGGTATCCATGATACTTTGGCGGCGGTTATTTTACCACTTGTCGGTTGGCCATTTGGGGTATTCTTGATGAAACAATTCTCTGAAAATATCCCGACAGAATTACTAGAGTCAGCTAAAATTGATGGTTGTGGTGAGTTAAGAACATTCTGGAGTGTTGCTTTTCCAATCGTGAAACCAGGTTTTGCAGCACTTGCTATCTTTACTTTTATCAATACTTGGAACGACTACTTCATGCAGTTGGTGATGTTATCATCTCGCCAAAATTTGACGATTTCACTCGGTGTTGCAACCATGCAGGCTGAAATGTCAACCAACTATGGTTTGATTATGGCGGGTGCCTTTATGGCAGCTATTCCAATCGTATCAATCTTCTTGATTTTCCAAAAATCATTTACTCAAGGGATTACAATGGGTGCTGTGAAAGGATAAGCCTATGATTTATGACCAACTAGATAAGATGAGTACCTATAAAGGTCTTCATCCTAATATTGATAAGGTGATTGCCTTTGTAGAACAGACCTCACTAGCAGACTTGGATTTGGGTAGAGTAGACATTGACGGAGATGAGGTTTTCCTCTATGTTCAAGATAATGAACTCAATCAAACGCCTACAGATATCTTTGAATACCATAAATCTTACATGGATATTCACTTAATTGCTGAAGGGCTTGAATTAATTCGTTATGGGCGTTTGGTCAAGGAAGAAACACAGGCTTTCGCAGGCGATATTGGTTTTGTCGCTTGCGAGAAAACCTACGACTTTGATTTAGATGGCAGTAATTTTATCGCCTTCTATCCGGATGAGCCTCATCAGCCTAATCAATTCATGTCAGCGAATGAGCGTGTTAGAAAATATGTATTTAAGGTCAAGATAGCCTAATCTTAATAATGATATGTGTTATGAAATGGAGGATTTTATGCCAAATAAGGCCAAGCAACTGATTTCAGATATTTTCAGTCTTGATAGTGGTTTTATGAAATTTTGTGAATGGTTATTTGACCTGACAATCTTGAACCTCCTGTTTCTTATATCGTGTTTACCAATAGTGACTATTGGTGTTGCTAAACTCAGTCTCTTTACCTGCCTTAATCAGATGGAAAGACAAGAAAAATTAGTGCCTTGGACGGCGTATCCTCAAACTTTTAAGGATAACCTGAAAGAAGGTATTGCACTTGGTTTGGTTGAAAATATGTTAATTGGGTTTTGTTTGCTCAATTT
This sequence comes from Streptococcus fryi, assembly GCF_053206505.1. NCBI lineage: Bacteria > Bacillati > Bacillota > Bacilli > Lactobacillales > Streptococcaceae > Streptococcus > Streptococcus fryi. The sequence continues at coordinate 16,293 of NZ_JBRUGW010000026.1, forward strand.
AGTCCTACTTAACCAGGAGACAGGGGTGTTTATCTCTGTCATTCAAGTTTTGAGCATCGGTGTTCTTATCCTAACAGTGATTATCTTTTTGTATGCCTATCCACTGGCTAGCCGATACGAAATGCCTTTGAAAGATGTTCTTATTAAAAGTTTGTTAATGTCTGGACTATATTTTCCTAAAACTCTCCTTCTAGTTGGTGGATTGGTTGGACTTGTTCTTATGCTGATGAGCTCAACTTTAGTTTTACTGGCAGGTTTATCATTGTTGGCTATCATAGGAATATCCCTCTTAGCCTTGATACAACATCGAGTTATCAGTAAAGCACTTGATGAGAATCATACGACATATCAGTCTTAATTATGATAGAAAGAAGAATTCAAATGAAAGATTTAACCAAATATCAAGGGATTATCCCAGCATTTTACGCCGCCTATGATGAAGATGGCGAGATTAGCCCAGAAGGTGTGCGCGCCTTAACCCAATATTTTATTGATAAAGGTGTTAAAGGGCTTTATGTCAATGGGTCATCTGGTGAATGCATTTACCAAAGCGTTGCTGACCGTAAGCTTGTCTTAGAAAATGTTATGGCAGTAGCTAAAGGTAAATTAACCATTATCAACCATGTCGCTTGCAACAACACAAAAGACTCTATTGAGTTGGCGAAACATTCAGAAGAACTAGGTGTAGATGCTATTGCAGCTATTCCACCAATCTATTTCCGCTTGCCAGAACATGCTATCGCTGCGTATTGGAACGAAATTAGTGCAGCAGCACCAAACACTGATTTTGTGATTTACAATATTCCTCAGTTGGCAGGTGTCACTTTAACACCTAGTTTATACGAGGAAATGCTTAAAAACCCACGTGTTATTGGAGTAAAAAATTCATCAATGCCAGTGCAAGATATTCAAACCTTTGCATCAATTGCAGGTGAAGACCATGTTGTATTCAACGGTCCAGATGAACAATTCTTAGGAGGTCGCCTCATGGGCGCTGCTGGCGGTATCGGTGGCACCTATGGTGCGATGCCAGAACTTTTCCTCCAACTAGACAAACTAATCACTGAAAAAGAGTTAGATAAGGCACGTGAGTTACAATATGCCATCAATGAGATTATCGGTGTTCTTGTCTCTGGTCATGGTCACATGTATGCCGTTATTAAGGAAGTCATTCGCTTGAATGATGGTGTAAATGCTGGATCAGTACGTTCACCATTAGCTGCTCTAATTGAGAGTGACAAAGAAGTCGCTCAAAAAGCAGTAGCATTGATTCGTACTGCCAAAGAAAAATTCTGTTAAAAAGGCATTTATAACCTTGTGAGATGTAGAGATGGGGCAAAATCCTCAACCGTTAAATAGTTGTCGATTTTTGCCCCACTTTTTAGTTAAGGAGATAAGAATGGCAAAATATGTAGCAATTGATATTGGTGGGACACAGATTAAGTATGGTCTAGTCGATGAAACAGGGGCTGTTTTGGAGCAACACAAGATTGACACAGAAGCTCATCTAGGTGGTCCTGCGATTTTGGCTAAAGTGATGCAAATTGTCGATACCTATCAGAGAGAATACGAATTGGTTGGTGTCGGTATATCATCAGCAGGTATGATTGACCCAGATAAGGGAGAAGTGTTCTATGCAGGTCCTCAAATCCCTAATTATGCTGGTACAAACTTTAAATCAGCCATAGAAGAAGAGTTTAATTTACCATGTGAGGTTGAAAATGATGTCAACTGTGCCGGTCTGGCAGAAGCTCAGTCAGGTGCCGCTAAAGGCAGTTCAGTAGCTGTTTGCTTGACTATTGGAACAGGAATTGGTGGCTGTTTATTGCTTGATGGTAAGGTGTTTCATGGCTTTAGTCATTCCGCTTGTGAAGTCGGCTATTTGCATTTACCAGATGGAAACTTTCAAGATATAGCATCGACAACAGCCTTAGTAGCAGAGGTTGCAAGACTAACTGGTGATGATGCTAAAGATTGGAATGGTTTGCGTATTTTTGAAGAAGCAAAGGCAGGTAATGAGTTATGTATCACCGCTATCGATCGCATGGTCGATTATCTAGGTCAAGGTATCGCCAACATTTGTTATGTCACCAATCCAGAAGTAGTTGTGCTTGGCGGTGGTATCATGGCACAGCAAGAGTTTCTGAAAGAGCGTTTAGAGACAGCAATCAAAACATATCTAGTATCAAGTATCGCTGATAAAACGACTTTAGCTTTTGCACATCATGAAAATACTGCAGGTATGCTAGGCGCTTACTACCACTTGAGACAAAAACAAGGCTAAACTAACTCTTGAGACATAGTATGACGAGTTGAGTAAGTGTTTTTCGACCTATAACATAAAAAAGAGCTTGGCGCAGGCTAAGCTCTTTTAGTCAATAATAGTATCTTTAAAAATAGTTTCTTTTGTGGTTTTATCAATAGCTAGATAATAGGCGTAAAGAACATCGATAATCATCAAGAGGGGAAATTGTGGTGAAATACGATTACCGTAATTAAGATGATGGACAGCAGCAACAGTAACGTGTTCATCGAAGCGATAGCCTTCAGGTGCCTGAGTTGAAATGAGAACCGTTTTAGCACCTTTTTTGGAAGCAGTCTCCAATGAATCTAAGATAGATTGTGTTTGTCCAGTTAGGGATAGAGAAAACACAAGACACGACTCATCTAGAATACTGTTTGTCCAAATCATATTGTCTCTGTCAGTAACAGCATCGCAAACAAGACCCAATCTCATGAAACGTAGTTTGGTTTCTTTGGCGACAAGACCAGAGCTACCTAAACCGTAAAAATAAACACGACTCGCTTGATCAAGCATTTGTGCAACACGTTCTAATTTTTCTTCATCGATTTGTGCGTTAGTCTGCTCAACGATGTCAGCATAATCAAACATGACCTGCTTAGTGAGGTCTTTTTGCATGTGTTTGACGTGTTTTTGACGTTGTGCCTGACTGTTGGCGTACTCAAAGATAAATTCCCGGTATCCTTTGAAACCACACTTCTGAGCAAATCGCGTTAGCGCTGCTGGCGAAATGTGAAGGGTTTGACTGACAGTCGCAGAGCTCAAGTCTTCGAGATTAGCTTCACCTCTAAGAAAGAAGTTGGCAATCGTCATTTCTAAACTGGTCAGTTGCTCTAAACTGGCTTCTATCTGACTAATAATAGTGTTAGCTGTTGCCATGAATAGTGACTCCTCTCAAAAAACGGTATGTTCTTTTTATTATTGTACTAAAACTTGTTTCAAAAGAAAAGACAGAACATGTCACGATTGGTTTATGATGACATGTTCTGAGTATAACTAGGACAGAGAGGTTTGAGATAGTTGCCGATTGCTATCAGTTTTTAGAGATAATTTAACTTGCCTCGGAAGTCTTCTATCGTCTCATATCCCTTGTCTTCCATGATTTCCTTTAATTCTTTGGTGATTCGCTCAAGTGCTGAGAGGCCTTCTTGTTGGAGACAAGTGCCGACTTGAACCATACTAGCACCACAGAGGATATGTTCAAAAACATCACGACCCGTTTTGACACCACCAGTACCGATGATTTGGATAGAAGGTTTAAGACGTTTGTAGAAGGCGTGAACATTAGCAAGTGCTGTTGGCTTGATGTAATCTCCGCCAAGTCCCCCAAAACCATCTTTCGGTTTGATAACAACAGCCTCATCATCAATCACCAAAGCATTGCCGATAGAATTGATAGAATTGATAAAGGTTAGTGGAAATTGATTGAGGATATCAGCCATTTGGTCAAAATGAACCAAGTCAAAATAAGGAGGCAATTTTACACCTAAGGGTTTGGTGAAATAGCTAAAAACTTCTGTCAAGAGCTGTTCTGTAGTTTCAAAGTCATAAGCAATTTGTGGTTTACCAGGCACGTTTGGACAAGATAGATTGAGTTCCACTAACCCTTTGTAATCACTAGCTTCGACGATTTTTAGCAGGTCATGTGTTTCACTGGGACTTAGTCCCACCAAGGATAAAATATGATGTTTTGACGCTGGGTTAGCTTCAAGTTCGAGTAGGTAGGTTAAATAATAGTCCAATCCTTGATTTGGCAGCCCCATCGAGTTGATAGAGCCAAGTGGTGTATCATAGTAGCGTGGGGATGGATTGCCCTCTCTGGCGTTTAGGGTCGCTGTTTTGGTGACAAAAGCGCCAGCAACAGAGGCATTGACTTGAGCCAGTTCTTCTCGTGTCATACAGTAGACGCCGGCAGCATTCATCAGGCAATTGTCATATGAAAAGGGACCGAGATGTGTGTGTGTTGAAACCATGAAACCTCCAAAAGATTAAAATTTTTACTATTATAACACTGGATCAATTGCCTAGCAATCAAAATAAGTATAATATGAGTAAAAACCGAATGTTTTTAATGATGATTATAAAAGAAATATCAAAATGCTATTAAGCCTATCCTATAAAAATAAATCAAATAACTAACCAAAGACTCATTATAACTCATTATAATAGGAAGCTCACGATTTATAATGCTAATTTGTCACTACTAATGCTAGAAAAAAGTAAAAAAAAAACAATCGGTTTTAAGTCAAATGTCTTGTATTTTGATAATAAAAAATGATATAATAAATTGATAATTTATGAAAGGAGTATTCTAATGAATACCTATTTTCCGGACTTTTTGTATCCGTTTTTAAGCTTTTTACCACCAGTAATTAGCTTTATCTTCCTTGTCATAGTTGCACTTATTATGGCATCTATAGCACGTAAACTCATTGTAAAAGGGCTAACAAAGCTTAATTTGACAGCCTACTTACTAAAATGGGGTATCGTGAAAGAAGAAACAGCTGGTTCAAACATGGTTAAATCAATTGGTCAGCTTGGTTACTTCTTGGTTATCCTCTTCTTCTTGCCATCTATTTTATCTGGTTTGAATGTGGATGCTGCTTATAATCCGATTGCAACTATGTTTGATAAGTTCTTTGCTTTTATTCCTAATTTAATTGCAGCTGGACTTATTCTCTTTATTGGGGTTTACTTCTGTAACTTTGTTAAAACACTTGTTAAAGGCTTGTTAACAAACGTTAATCTTGATGCTCTTTATAAAAAAGCAACAAAACAAGATGAAGTACCATTTGATACAGCAAAATTGATTGATGTACTTGCTTCAGTTGTTTATGTGTTGATTTTCATTCCGATTTTGACACTAGCTCTTGAGACATTAGGTATTTCAAGTATCTCGGCACCGATTGTCCTTATTTTAAACCAAGTTCTTGGTGTTATTCCAAGCATCTTGGTAGCCGTTGTATTGCTTGTTGTTGGTAGCTTTGTTGCGAAATTAGTAAGTAACTTACTAGAAAACATCCTTGAAACATCTGGTATTGATCAATATTCAAAATACCTTAGCTTCAAAGGTGAGTCTAGCTACAAGATTTCAACATTGATTGCACAAGCAGTTCGTGCGATTTTGATGATTTTCTTCTTTGTTCAAGCTATCTCAGTATTGAACCTTGAAGTGTTAAATACAATTGGTACTGCGGTAATCGCCTACCTACCATCAGTGATTAGCTCAGTAGCTATCTTGATCTTGGCTATTGTTGGTGGTAACCTTTTAGCGACATTCTTAGCAAACATTACTGGTAGCAAAGTATTGTCTGAAAGTGTTCGTTATGGTATCCTTGTCTTTGCTATCTTTATGGCTCTTGATCAATTACAATTCGCTCAAAACATTGTTAACGCGACATTTGTTATTGTTCTAGGAGCAGCAGCAGTTGCCTTTGCCCTTGCCTTTGGTCTTGGTGGACGTGACTTTGCAGCAAAACAACTCGAAAAATTAGACAACAAAATCGAGAAAAAATAATCACTAAAAGGGTCGACTGAGTTCGGCTCTTTTTGGTTATCACGCAGAAGCTAGGGTGAAGTCATCACCGTTTTGAAAAAAGAGGAATCAAAATGACGGTAAATGAAAACTCCTAGTAGATTTTTTCACAATTTTTGTGTAAAATAGTAAGGTAACTAATGGACCTAGTCCAAATTTAAAGGAGATTTTTACGATGGTAAAATTAGTATTTGCACGCCACGGCGAATCAGAGTGGAACAAGGCTAACCTCTTTACAGGTTGGGCAGACGTTGACCTTTCTGAAAAAGGAACACAACAAGCTATTGATGCTGGTCGATTGATCAAAGAAGCAGGTATCGAGTTTGACCTTGCCTTCACGTCAGTATTGAAACGTGCCATCAAAACAACAAACCTTGCCCTTGAAGCAGCAGATCAACTTTGGGTTCCAGTTGAAAAATCATGGCGTTTAAATGAGCGTCACTATGGTGGCTTGACAGGTAAAAACAAGGCTGAAGCAGCTGAACAATTTGGTGATGAGCAAGTGCATATCTGGCGTCGTTCATACGATGTATTACCTCCAGATATGGCGCGTGATGATGAGCATTCAGCACACACAGACCGTCGTTATGCACACCTTGATGATTCAGTGATTCCAGATGCTGAAAACTTGAAAGTAACGCTTGAGCGTGCATTACCATTCTGGGAAGATAAGATTGCTCCAGCTCTTAAAGATGGCAAAAATGTTTTTGTTGGTGCACATGGTAACTCAATCCGTGCCCTTGTAAAACACATCAAAGGCTTGTCTGATGACGAAATCATGGATGTTGAAATCCCTAACTTCCCACCACTTGTCTTCGAATTAGATGACAAATTAAACATTGTTGAAGAGTACTACCTATCAGCAAAATAATTTATTAAAAACTAGGATGGCTAAGCTGTCCTAGTTTTTTGGTGAAATGGATATAAAAAGCTAATTAAAACTGATTTTGGAATGAGAGAATGCCATGCCGTAAATAGTTGATAAAAATCCATAGAAAAAAACAATATTACTAGACAAATAATAATTTTTTTGAGATAATATAGGATGTTTATAGAGTATAAAAAATCTATAAGACCATAAAATACGCCCAACCGCTGAAAAATCGGGGGGGGGTAGAAAAAGGAGAAATTATGTACAGTAGAAGAAACCGTGAAACCAAACAACGTTTCACCATCAAAAAATTTAAAGTTGGTGCGGCGTCTGTTTTAATCGGTACACTATTCGTTGGCTTTGCTGGTCAAGTTAAGGCCGAAGAAGTTGCTCCAGTTAATCCGACAACTGAATCTGAGTTGTTAACACCGACTGACGCACCTGAAGAAGCTTCAACAGAAGTAGGTGACTCTGTTTCGCCCGAGGTTGCTGTTCAACCCATTACTGAAGACTCAGTGAAAGAGGAAGCACCTGCAACTAACGCTGAAGAAACTGTTGATAATACAGAATTAAGCGTAGAAAAAGAAACAGTTGCACCTTCAGCTAAACCTGAGGTAAGAAGATTTATTCCAACGAATACTTTACCTAAAGACCCAACCAACAATGCCACAGAAAAAATTGGCGAAGGGGAATTACTGTCAGCAGGTGTAGGATTCAGAGCAAATGTTGAGGCAACTGAAGGTCCAACGAATGCTAATAAAGTTGGTTACGGAAATAACCCTGTAGATGGAGTGTTTGAAGATGGTTCTTCTTTTGAAGCAGAGGATATGACTGGTGCCCAAGAGAAGAGTCATACTGTTAATACTCAAATTGATGCTTCTGGACCAAATGGTCAACAGCTAGGTCCAATAACATATAATTGGAAGGAAAAAGAGACTACTACAGCTGATGGTTGGACTGTAAAAGATCCAAGTAAAAAAGTTAAAATTGTTGAAGTTTTAGCTCCTACTAATTACAATCAAGATAGAGATCCTTCTAAAGTAAGACCTTCAAAGACTTATAATGAGAAACTTAGGGAAACATCTCGTGAAGTCCCAAGAAATAACAATGCTAGTGGATTTAATGAGAAGCAGGTGCCAGGTGCTATTGAAGGTAGCAAATACTTGGAATTAGTAAATCAAGGTACAACTATTCAAAAAGAATATGAAGTTAACCCAAATTCACAAATAGTATTTAGTGTTACACATACAGGTGCTTATGGGGGATATAATTCTCCAGGTGATGCAGAAAAAATAAAACTACGAGTTTATGATGCTGTAACTGATCGTCCTATTTTAACAATAAGAGATGCAGTAGGGGGAGAGGAAGCAGAAGTACATGCAGGACCAGTTGCTGATCCTTTAGAAGATGGTAAATATGCAAACTTTACAGGTACAAATACAACGGGTTGGAAACGAACTGGTCGTATATATGACATTCCGTCTAATGTGAACCGTATTCGCGTAGAGATTGAAGCTGGTGAACCAGGAGATATGTTGCCAGCAGGTAATGATGGATATCTCATAGATAGTATATCTATGGTAACCTTACCAGGTGTTGAGATAAAAACAGACGTTAAATCTGGCTCGACAGGTGCTTTTGGTGAGGAAAATCCTTATAAAAAGGATCAAGAAGGAACATTCCTTGTCACAATTAATAATGTCGGAGCATTGAATGTTTATCAGGCGCATGGATTTACAACAACTGTCCATGTACCTGAAGGAGTTGAATTGCCTGAAAGATTGCAAGAACCTGCAGCTGGATGGCATTGGTTAGGTAGCACGCCAGCAAATAATGTTAAGTTTGACAAAAAAACACGACAGCTGACATTTACTATTCTTCCAGGAGCCATTAAACCAGGTGAAAATGGGTCACGTACTGTAGCTATTCCGTTCAGAACAGCAGATGATTACAAGGGAGAAGCAACTTTAACTGCTAATACAACATTCCATATTGATGAAAAAAATATTAATAATGTAGCTGTATTACCAAGAAATGGTTGGTTGGGAAGATACGGTAATTTAGTATTTAAAGATAATCAAGCGAGTGCAGATCCGAATTATGTTTACAAAAAAACAATTTATGTAGATTCAATTGTTCCTGCAGCACCAAAAGTTGACCCAATTCATACTGACGGCATTACAGGTGAAGATACTGCCACTGGTCAATCAAGAACAATAACAGTTACACCACCAATACTTGATGCAGAATCAAACGATTTAGCTTCTATGGAGATTACATTCCCAGGAAATAAAAAAGTGACACTGACTCAAAAGGCTGATGGATGGTATAATGGTGAAACAAAAATCGGTGATTTTAATTCTCCTCTGACAGTACCAGTACCAGTAGATGTTGTCTTAGATGAAGGCAAAAATGAAATTACAGCAACTGTTACAGATAAGGCAGGTAATGTGTCAGAACCTGCTGAAGGTGATGTTGTTAACGAGGCACCAGAAGTATTTGTTGGCAAGACTTATACTCTAAGAGCACCATCAACAGAACCGATAACTGATGATCAATTATTGGAAATTGGGAAAGTGACTGCTACCGATTTAGAAGATGATCGTGATGGCGTTGAATCTACAACACCATCTAAAACAGTTGTAGATAGAGGTAATTTTGATCCAAACGTGCCAGGTAAATACACCATTACTGTGAAATCGGTAGACTCTGAAGGAAAAGAATCATCAACTAAAACATTTGAAATTGAAGTAGTAGACCCTGCCAAACTTACTGAAACAATTACTAGAACAATCAATTATAAGTACGAAGATGGCACTGATGTTCCAAATCAACCATCTGTTAAGCAGACTGTGACTTACACAAGAACAATAAATGAGAACGGTACTGGTTTCACAGATTGGGCATCGGATAAGAAGACTTTTGATCGTCAGAATTCTCCAGAAGTAGCAGGTTATACTCCAGATGATGCTTTTGTGCCAGAAAGTGCAGAAGTAACACCAACTGCCGAAGATATAACGGTTGATGTTACTTATAAAAAAGACACTCAACGGGCAACAGTAACATTTGTTAATAAAAAGACTAATGATATCATTGATATCATTACTGAGACAGGTAAAACTGGCGAAGCATTTACAAAAGCTAATGATGTTGAAACAAAACTAGCTGAGCTTGAGAAGAAAGGTTATGCTGTAGAAAATCCAGCTACAGATAATAACTACCCTGAGGGTGATGCACGTAAATTTGATACGGACAAAGATGTTGATCAAGAGTATACAATTCAACTAGTTGAAAAGATTGTTCCTGTACCAACAACTCCTCCAGTACCAGGTCAGCCAGTAAATCCAGAAGATCCAAATTCACCAGTTTGGCCACCGACAGTAGCTGATTTGTTAACAGCAAAAGATGTTACACGTACAGTAACTTATGTTAAGGACGAAAATGGTTCTGAAACAGCTTCTGGAATAGCAGATGTTAACGATAAAGTTACTTTTGAACGTTCTGCTTCAGTGAATCTTGTAACAGGAGAAATTACTTATGGAGATTGGGTTGCTAAAAATAATGATACAACCTTTGATAAAGTAGATACTCCTGTACTAGAGGGCTATATTGCAGATAAGGCTTCGGTACCAGTTGTTGATAATGTCACAGCAGCAACTTCTGATATTACGGATAAAGTAGTCTATAAACCGATTGCTAAATATGTTCCAAAAGTTCCAGAAGGTTATGAAAAACCAACCTTGCCTCCATATGAAAATGATCCAAATGATCCAACAGGAGTAGTTCCGCCAAAAACAGCGATTCCACATATTCCAGGGACAACACCAGTAGGTCCAGAAGGACCATTGGCACCAGTAGATCCAAATGATCCAACAAAGGGTTATGTGCCGCCATCTCCAACAGCAGGCGATGTTGATACTCCTATTGTTTATGTTGAAAAAGGAGACCAACTGGCAATTGTTAATTATGTTGTAGAAGATACTGGAAAGATTCTTGCAACAGAAACAGTGACTGGTAAGACTGGTAAAGACATCGTTGTGGATACAACAACAACGATTGCAGATTTGGAAAAACGTGGTTATGAACTCGTTAAAGATGGTTATACAGATTCTTCTGAAGAGAGCAAGAAGTTTGATGATGACAATAATGTTTCGCAAACATTTACAGTAACGGTTCGTCCTAAGACTATTACAATTAATCCAGAGGATCCTAAGACACCAGGTACACCAATTGATCCAACTAATCCAGAAGGTCCAAAATGGCCAGATGGTGTTCAAGAAACTGCATTGAAACGTACAATTAAACGCGAAGTAATGTATGTTAAAACTGTTGATGGACAAGAAATCCCAGTTGCTACATCAAATAGAGACGAAGTAACATTTACACGTACTGCGACTGTTAATGCTGTAACAGGCGAGGTGACTTATAGTCCGTGGATGCCTACTAATGATGATACAACATTTGATGCAGTTGCTTCACCAGTTGTTCAAGGTTATTTAGCTGATAAGGCACAAGTTCCTGCAGTAACAGGATTGACAGTTGATAGTTACCAGGCGACTGATTATATCTTGAAAGAGAAAGTTGTATACACTCCAATTGGAAACTTTGTACCAAAAGATCCAGAAGGGAATACGATTGGTGATCCGATTCCATATCCAAACGATCCGAAAGATCCAACAAAACCTGGAACACCAACCACACCAATTCCACACATTCCTGGTACAACCCCACAAGGACCAGATGGCCAACCATTGACACCAGTAGATCCAAAAGATCCTTCTAAGGGTTATATTCCACCAGTGACGGATCCAAATAATCCTGGTAAAGATACGGAAATTACATATGTGAAAGATACTCAAAAAGCAACGATTACATTTGTAGATCCAAAAGGTGAAGCTATTCCAGGAACTAAACCAATCGAAGAAACTGGTAAGTCAGGTGAACCAATTTCAACAGTTGAATTGGATAAACAATTGGCAGAATTGAAGAAAAAAGGTTACGTTGTCAAAGAAAATCCATTGAAAGATGGCGCAAACTTCGACACAGATAAGACGACAGATCAAACCTTCACAGTAGTCTTAGAAGCACCTAAAGTTGATATTCCAGTAGGACCACAAGATCCAAACAAACCAGTAGGACCAGATAATCCAATCGTACCACTTAATCCAGATGGAAAACCAATCAAACCAGGTGATCCAATCAATCCAATCAATCCAAATAATCCAGATGGACCAAAATGGACTGATGAGAAATTGAATGAGATTAAGAAGAATACTGTGGATACAGTGACACGTACTATTGATTACGTGACAGCTGATGGTACTAAGGCATCAGACTCAGTAGTTCAAAACGCGACCTTCTCACGTCCATTCACCATTGATGGTGTGACATTAGAAGTCACATACGGAGCATGGACACCAGCCACAGCTGACTTAGATGCAGTTAAGACACCAGTTGTTACAGGATACTTAGCAGATAAGAAAGAAGTTGAAAAGACAACTGTTGCACCAGGTGCTGAGGATATCACTGAGACAGTGACTTATCGTCCAATTGGAAGCTTTGTACCAAAAGATCCAGAAGGGAATCCGATTGGTGATCCGATTCCATATCCAAATGATCCGAAAGATCCAACAAAACCTGGAACACCAACCACACCAATCCCACATATTCCTGGTACAACCCCACAAGGACCAGATGGACAACCATTGACACCAGTAGATCCAAAAGATCCTTCTAAGGGTTATATTCCACCAGCGATTGATCCAAATAATCCTGGTAAGGATATTGATATTGTATATATTCCAAAAACAATTGTACCAGGTAAAGAATTGCATCCTGAAGTACCAGAACGTTCAGGGGAGTCAAATGAAGGTGATACACCAAATAATGCTAAGGATAATCATTCAGGCAATCCATCAGAAGTGTCATCAGAACAGGCTCAAATGAGTTCTGATAGCACAACTGCTAAGATGGGTTCTGAGAGCACAACTGCTAAGATGACTGAATTACCTAAGACAGGTGATGCTGGTTCAATTGCTACAGCAGCATTTGGACTTGGAACTATCCTTGCATCGTTAGGATTAGTTAAACCTCGTCGTAAAAAAGATTAATATGTTACCTTGAATAGATAATATTCGAGCAATCATTCATGATTAAATGCTTAATCGCTTAAGAGAGAACCACAGGTTCTCTCTTTTGTTGCTCTTTTCGCCTCATTGTCAACTATAGTGGGCAGATGAGAAGATATGATTGTCTTTGGTGTGATTTAACTGTATTTCTAATTAAAACCTCTCCAACTAAATTCCACCATAAATCTATTACAAACTGAGTTAAACTTTGGAAAGTGTAATGAAATTTACTTAGGAAAAGACATATTATAATATATGCTATTTTTGATTGCGGAGTGATGCAAAACGCTTTAAATAAGCTAGTATAAGTGATAGAATAGTTATGATGATAAAAAATATAAGGAGAAAATAATGGACTTTACTAAGAAGCAGAAATTTTCTATCAGAAAATTAACATTGGGTGTTGCTTCTATATTAATCGGAACTAGTTTGGTTTTCGGAAGTCAAGAGGTAAACGCACAAGAGACCGTTACAAATAATCAAAGCTCTATCATTTCAGAAGGTATACAGATAGATTATCTCGCTGTAGATGAAGATGACTTAACGGCATTAGAGAAAAGTCTCATTCGCTATGAGGACATTTCTGAAGAAATTGCTAGCAAAAATGATACGTACATCTTGGTTTATCAGAATAAATCTATAACGAATCATCAGTTGCCTAGAACGGGTAGTGAGACAGGATTATTGAGTTTATTAGCTGCAGGAGCTGTATTACTAGTCGTTTATCGTTTAGGTAAGAAGAAATCGTTGCTTTTAGGTGTTGTTGTTTTAACGACCACTGCATCTGTAGCTTTATCCAATAAGGGTAACGCAGCAGAATTACTGAGAGATTTGGCTCACCATGTTTCAACATACTCATCTGGGCAATCTTTAAACGCTTTGGTGATTGATGGTTATGACTATGTCGGCTATATCAGAGATGAGGATGTTCCAACAGAGACTGCCTTGTTTAATTTAGTGTCTTCTTATAGGGGATTGATGGTAACTGAGAAACAAAATGATCATGTTGATAAGCCATTGCTAGCTGATCATTTGATTAAGCCAGATACTTCGGTTTTAGAGAATGGTGAAGATAAGGGCAATCTAGCTTTTACCCCATCTCCAGAAGAAGTCGTTCCAGAGGTTATTCCTCCAACGCCCGTACCAGAAGAAGTCGTTCCAGAGGTTATTCCTCCAACGCCTGTACCAGAAGAAGTTGTCCCAGAGGTTATTCCTCCAACGCCCGTACCAGAAGAAGTCGTTCCAG
>NZ_JBRUGW010000027.1:0-29987 GCF_053206505.1 Streptococcus fryi
TGTATTAAGAATTCTAGTATCTCGTTCATAACAAAATCCTCCGCTATCTCTAGTATAGCAGAGGATTCACTCTTAGTTTATGAAACTGTTATTTGAAAACGATGTTTTCTTCATGCGTTTGTCGTGAAGTAAAACAAGCTTTTGATCGCTTTTAAACCGCCTCATCAGAATTAGCCTAAAGGATTCCAAGAATATCTTTGAGATCATCAACACTTAACGATTGAGCATTCTCTCGTCCATCAAGAACCGTGCTAACCAATTGCTTTTTACTTTCTTGTAAGGCCAACATTTTTTCCTCGATGGTTCCTTTGGTAACCAAACGATAAACATCAACGTGACGTTTTTGACCAAGTCTGTGCGCTCGACTAATAGCTTGTTCTTCAACGGCTGGATTCCACCATAAATCAATCAAAATAACAGCATCAGCGCCCGTTAGATTAAGACCAACACCACCAGCTTTCAAGGAAATCAAAAACATGTCTCTACTTCCTTTGTTGAAAGCTCTCGTCATTTCTTGTCGTTCAATAGCTGATGTTGAGCCTGTTAAAACATATGAACTCAGCCCTATATCAGAAAGACTTTTCTCAACTAGCTCTAGCATCCCCTTAAACTGAGAAAAGATAAGTGCTCGACGACCACTTTCTTTTAACTGTAATAGTAACTGGCGAAGGCTGTCTAATTTACCACTATCACCATGATAGGTCATAAATAACTCTGGCGTATCACAAATTTGGCGTAGTCGTGTAATACCTGATAAGACTTCTAGTTTATGCCGACTAAACTCAGTATCACTAATACCTTTCAACTGTTCTTGCATCTGTTCTAACTGTGCGATATACAAAGCTTTCTGCTCATCATCTAGCTCGTTATAATAAATGGTTTCTGTCAAACCAGGCAACTCTGGTAAAACATCTTCTTTACGTCTTCTCAAGATAAATGGACGAATCAAACGAGCAACTTCTTGAGGTTCAAGACTTGAAAACTCTTTTTTATGAGGGAGTAGTCCGGGTAAGACAATCTGAAAAATAGACCATATCTCCATTAAGTGATTTTCAATAGGTGTTCCCGATAAAGCAAAGCAAGCCTTAACATTAAACTCACGTAATTTTTGAGCAATTTGTGTCTGGCTATTTTTAATCATTTGAGCCTCATCCAATATCAGATAATCATACGTTTCTTGTTGGTAAAGATCAAAATCTTGCCTGAAAGCATTATAACTCGTTACTAAAACAGTGGAAGCTGTCGTAATTAACTGTTCTCTAACGTCTTTATGCCCATAAACAACTGTAACATGAATATCAGGAGCAAAACGATGAAACTCATCTTGCCAATTATAAATAAGACTCGATGGTGCCAGTACTAAAACTTTTGATTGTTCAGTTATTCTCCCTTTCAAAAAAGCAATGCTTTGCAAAGTCTTCCCTAGACCCATGTCATCTGCCAAAATGCCCCCAAAGCCATAATAATCTAACATTGACAACCATTTAACACCAACTAACTGATAATCTCTCAAAGGCCGAGTGATTGTAATATCTTCTATGTCAAAACTCTCTGGATGTGATAAATCATAAGCCATTTGCCGACAAGTATCTGAAAAGGCAACAGATTCTAACGAGCCAAACTTCTCCATCAATTGATAACTATTTAAACGAGATATCCCCCAAGCACCACTATCAGATATATCGCCTCTCAGATAAGACAACACCTGGCTAACTTTAATTGTCTCATCATCAAATACAATAAGTTTTCCCCTATCACTCACAAAATAGGGCGCCTGACTTGCTAAAGCAGACAATGCTTTAGCTACATCCTCTTTATCCAAGTTCGAAAAATCAAAATTGACTTCTAACAAACCGCCCTGTTGATCTATCCTAATCTGAGGACGCTGAAATTGCTTCAAGTTTAATAACTTTTGAGACAACGTCACCTTACCTAATTTTTTAAATCGACGTAGCGTTCTAAAAAAAAAGGTGTATAGTTCCTCATCTTTTAAAGCGGGACGTTCTGAACTGAAATCTGGACGAAATCCTTCTTGCTTCAATAGCTTAATTAAGCGTTCTTCTTTTTTTAGATGACTTGTAAAAGGAAGCGCATTTAACTCCTCACGAGTCCGAACAATATGCGTACCGTAATCAAAGTTGAGATTAAGTAAAATCCTGTCATCTTCTGCTAAATCAAAAGAAAAGCCAATCTCAAAATCACGAATATCATAATAAGCAGGCGCCTTAACCTGTCCTAAGCTTTTAAAATCTAACAAACTTAAAGCCAACTTAGGTTGATCATCCAAACTAAAGCGAACATGCTTTGATAAATCAGCCTCAATAGGCAAAGTTCTTAAACCCTTAACCATTTTTGCCTGTTTTGTAGTCAATTCGTAAAACACATTTTTATAAAGAAGATATTTAAAGTCAAACATCGGATAAAATTGTTTTTCTTCAATGATAAGCTCAATAGCATGACGATGGACTTGAACAGTAAAATAGAATAAATCTGCATCACCTGATAAGGGTCTAAAAAATAGCTCTTTGTACGATAAATCATGCTCAAAACTAAACTCAGTTAAGGCCATCATCAACCTTACCCCTTCTTCAAAAAAACCACCCGATAAATGTAAATGACGAGCATGATTAGGAAATAAAAAAGAGAGATCTAAGCGATCACCTTCTGGTATCAAACGCCATAAAAAAGTAATAAGATCTTGACTCTCCTGATCAAATTGAATTAAAGAAAGGCGTTCAAAATAATTTTTACCAATTTGGTATTGACCTTCTTGCTTAACCAGCTTTAAAAAAGCACGAATATCCTTAATGATATAAGCTCGTTCATCAGGTAAACGTCTAATCTTAAGCGTCCACCAAAATTCTGAGGAATAAGGACTCAATTCTCCATGAGCTGTTAATTGATACGTTAAACGGTCATCATCATTGACCATGAGATTGTCAAGAAACAGACTACCAAATGACGTCTCAACCACTTCTTCATGATGAGAAGGGTCAAATCTTTCAAACATCATCTTCCCCTCTACATCTTGTTTAAGGTAGTATTCTACTGCCGCTAGATGTTGACAATATGACTTTTTAGAAAACAACTCACAATCACAAGCAACAACTTGTTTCGTAATATCATAAGATAATCGCACTGGTCCAGCAAAAATAGCTGTAACAAGACCCTCATCTGATGTTTCAATCAAAACCTCTTGATTTTCATATAACTGAATCCCTTGATTACGGATACGACCTGGAATTAAAATCGCCATATTACCCCTCTTAACAACTAAACCTTATCTTTTCATTGTAGCATAATTTAACCTTTTTTTCTGTTTCCAATCATTAAACCTCTAGCACCCCTATAGTTTCTAGCCATAAGAAAAGAGAGTGAGATCATCTCTCAACTCTCAATCAAAACTAATTTAATGCTTTAAAAAATGGTTCCAATTCAGCATTTGTCGTCTGACCATGAGAAATCACATCTTCTTGATAGACCACTCCGTTAGATGGGGTTGCTGTACCTGCAGGAATGACCATAAAACTTCCTGAACTATAACCCTCTGGAGATACTAAGCCACCGTATAGAATACCATTATCAATCATTGTGAGTCTGATATGGTAATTATCTGCTCTGACGCCATTATAAATCACTGAAACATTCGTTTGGCTATTAACGATAATACTTGTCCCGTTTTTATCCGTCCAAGTCCCTACAAGACTTGAATAATCACCATTAGCCATAGCCGATACATCAACACCACTTGTCTCCTTAACTGAATGATCAACAGTTGATGATGGCTGAACAAGCGTCTCAGAAGAAGTTGTTGGACTATCGCTTTCTTTTGAAGCAGAAGTATCAACAGCAGAGGTTTCTTCAGTCTCTTCCTGACTCTCTTCTTTGGTTTCAACCTGTTCTACTTTAGCTGTAGAGGTGTCAGATGCATTATTACCTGATGTTGAAGCATTATTTGTCGAACAACCTGCCAAAGTTAAGCTAGCTAACATCGCTACTAACATATTTCGTTTAGATAAAGTCATATTTGTACTCCTTAAAATGTTTATGTTGGTTTCCCTTCACTATACTATTCGTATTTTAAAGAAAAATTAACCTATTTTTTCAAAAAAACCCTGCCAATTTGACAGGGTTAATTATCTGTTGTCTGACAAATAATTGTTAATGGGAACTTAATGTATTAGATTAAGCTTCGATTGATGAAACGATACCTGAACCAACAGTACGTCCACCCTCACGAATTGAGAATGTAGTACCTTGTTCTACGGCGATTGGGTGGATCAACTCAACATCGATTGTCACGTTATCACCAGGCATTACCATTTCAGTACCTGCAGGAAGTTCGATAGATCCTGTTACGTCAGTTGTACGGAAGTAGAACTGTGGACGGTAGTTGTTGAAGAATGGCGTATGACGTCCACCTTCTTCTTTAGAAAGGATGTAAACTTCACCTTTAAATTTAGTGTGTGGGTTGATAGAACCTGGTTTAGCGATAACTTGACCACGTTCGATTTCATCACGTTGAACACCACGAAGAAGGATACCTACGTTATCACCTGCAAGACCTTCGTCAAGTTGTTTACGGAACATTTCAACACCAGTAACAACTGCTTTTTTCTTCTCTTCTTTGATACCAACGATTTCGATTTCATCGTTAACACGAACTGTACCACGGTCGATACGTCCTGATGCTACTGTACCACGACCAGTGATAGAGAATACGTCTTCGACTGGAAGAAGAAGTGGTTTGTCAGTGTCACGTTCTGGTTCTGGGATGTACTCATCAACTGTGTTCATCAATTCCATAACGATATCTTCGTATTTTTCGTCACCTTCAAGAGCTTTAAGAGCTGAACCTTGGATAACTGGAAGATCGTCACCTGGGAAATCGTATTCTGAAAGAAGGTCACGGATTTCCATTTCAACCAACTCAAGCAATTCTTCATCATCAACAAGGTCAACTTTGTTCATGAAGACGATAAGGTGTTTAACACCTACCTGACGTGAAAGAAGGATGTGCTCACGAGTTTGTGGCATTGGTCCGTCTGTTGAAGCAACTACAAGGATAGCTCCGTCCATTTGAGCCGCACCAGTGATCATGTTTTTAACGTAGTCCGCGTGTCCTGGAGCGTCGATGTGAGCGTAGTGACGTTTTTCAGTTTCGTACTCAACGTGTGCAGTGTTGATTGTGATACCGCGCTCGCGCTCTTCTGGAGCAGCATCGATAGACGCATAGTCTTTAGGTTGGTTAACTGATGAAGGCAAGCGACGTGCCAATACAGTTGTGATTGCAGCAGTTAGGGTAGTTTTACCGTGGTCAACGTGTCCGATTGTACCAATGTTAACGTGGGGTTTACTACGATCGTATTTTTCTTTTGCCATTTTAGGAAAAGCCTCCAATAAAATATATTTTATAGATAGACAGTAGGCAATACAGTCTAACTTTACTTTACTATTCTATCAAATTACAGGGAAATTGCAAGTCTTTTGTGTCTTTTTCACTATTATTCTTTTTTTAGTTGATAATATGGCTGATTAGGAATCGTTGTGCCTATGGATGAGGCATAAATCCAATCTCTACCATCTAGCTGTGCAAAGTTTTCAGAGGGACCTGTTAGGATAATACCTGAAAAAGTTAGTTGTGCTAGATCTTCTGCTTTTGTGGTATCTAAGTGTCCAAATGTCTTGAGGTAGCTTTCGACATCATCACGTGGCGTAACAGCATTATACGTTGCTTGACCTGGTAACTTAGAGACTTTCTCGAGGTTAGAGAGGAATGCATCCACAACTTCTGTATCATAGCTACCCTCTGATAATTTGTGTTCGTAATCAATATCTAGTCTTGTAAAACCTTCAGCAGAGACGCCAAACAGATCACTATCACTCCAATGACTACTATCGCCCTTGCTCTCTGTTCCAATCCAGTACCAGTTCTGTTGCAGATTATCCGGTACCATCTGCCTAATCTCTTTGAGAGTATAAGGCTTGTCAAAGGTAATCGCTACTTCAACTAACTGGTTTGGCATGTCTTTCAGATAGGTTAATTCTTGTGTTGGCTCAGAAATCACCTCGTTGTCTCTGTATTCAACATTGATGTTATAGAATTGGGGAATTTTTTGGTGATTTAACAGATTGTACCTACCGCCAGCCGTATAAGTACCATGAGTATGAAAACCTGCTTCCCCCCACTTAGTCACTAGCCAGTTAAATCTGATACGATATTCTGATTGGTCAACCCAAACACCATAAATATCTTTGGCACGTCGTCCTTTGATTCCTCCTGTCCACCAATCACCGCCATCAGCTAACCACGTGTAGCTAGAGGAATTAGGATAAGCAACAGCATCCATCACCCCAATGACGGCTTCGATCTCCCTTGCCTTATTGCTGATAATCTTGTCTGATAGCATTTTAAACCCTACAGCTAGTGTCCCTAGCGTGAATAAACTTAGCAAAACTATCAGCCAACGCTGCTTGCGTTTACTTCTTTTGGTTGCAATTTCAAATGTCTTCATAATGGTATCCTTTCTCTTTTAAGACCGCTTTAAGTTGTTGACGTCCACGATACAAATGGATTTTGACCGTTGATTGACTGAGCCCTAAAATATGGGCACACTCTTTGACAGAAAAGCCTTGGAAGTAATAACAATCTATGGCATGAGCAAACTTGGGGGTTAACTCCTCAAGGGCCTCGTACAAAAAAGCATAGGCTTGGTCGTCATACTGATTATCGTAATTATCATCAAAAAATGCCTTTTGAACAATATCGTGATAGGTCTTGTCTCGTCGATATTTGTCAATATAAGCTCGAATCGCCGAACGGTAAAGCCACGCGCGCAACTTATCATAAGGCAAGACCAAATCAGATTCTAAGATTTTGACCAAAATATCTTGAGCAATATCTTCACTATCAGCTTTTTTAGCACCAGATTTTTGCAAATAATAGCTAATTTCTGTCGCTATTCTTATCAAAGCTGTTTCGTAATCATCCCATTTGATAGCCATCCCCTCCTTACTTTTTCTCTTGTCACTAATATAACGAATCTGATCGTCTTTTGGTTACAAGATTATTCTACTTTTTTCTATCAAAAAAAGATAAACCCATCAGTTGAGTTTATCTATATTTTAGATATCTTAAAGCATTTGATCAACCTCTTTATAGAGCAAAGAGCGACTTTCATTAGCATCGATATTTAACACAATACCAACCGCAACCGAGATAATTAACAAACTATTACCACCCTGAGATAAGAATGGGAAGGTTACCCCTGTTGAAGGAATAAGGCCTGACATACCACCAATATTAACAAATACTTGTACTAAAAACATCCCACCGATACCAAGAGCCATAATACTATTGAAAGGATTTCTTGCCTTAATTCCAACCAATAAAATCCGCAGAATAAGGAAGAAAACTAAAGCTAATATTAAACCTGCTCCAATTAGACCGAACTCTTCGATGACAATCGAAAACACAAAATCTGTTTGTGCTTCAGGGAGGTAACCTTGTTTTTCAATAGAATTACCCAAACCTAAACCAAACCAACCACCATTACTCATCGCATAATAAGAATGAGACATCTGAAGCCCATCGTTCAATCTATCTCCAAAAGGATCAAAATAGGCTTTGAAACGTTTTGCAATATGTGCAAACAATGGTAGGGTAGAAAAATTGTCAAATCCAATCAGTGAAATGGAGCCCAAAAACGCTGCTGAAGAACCAACAATCCCCAAGAAGACAACCGTAAACCAACGATAACCTACCCCACTCACTAGATACACAATAATCCCTGTCAAAGTGACAATAACAGCATTACCCAAGTCAGGCATGATAACTACTAACCCCGTCATCAAAGCAGCATAAACTCTCCAGTCACCAAACTGTCTCGGCAATAAGGTACCTCTAAAAATGGCTTGATAGTCATAGTGCTCAATGTCTGTCTGACGACGACTAAAGGTATAAGCTAAAAGCCAAATAATGATAACCTTTAAATATTCAGCAGGCTGAAAAGTAATCGGACCAAACGATATCCATCCATGCGCTCCATTTCTTGCGTCAAAAATAAAGCGGGCAGCAAGAAGCATAATTATCTCGACTAGCATTACTACACCTAACAAGCCTGGCGATTTCAGGAAATCTAGACGAATGTGATAGAGAAAAGCAATCGCTATAAGACTGACAACCCAGAAGACTCCTTGAAGTATCACTGACGCAAAAGGATTAGCTCCTGCCTGAACTAAAATAGGGCTAGTCGTCGAATAAACCATAATCAAGCCAAATACGGATAAAATCAGATAAGGCAGTAAAATAGAATAATTGATAAAATGTCGTTTGTTAATTTTCATACTCGAATCGCATCTTTCATTTTTCAAGATGTTCATATTATATCATTTTTTTTGATTTATTGAACCTCATAGCCGTTAAACCAATGACAATACTTGTAATACACCAACTCACCTCATCAAAAAACGTAGGATGTCCCAGCTAACCAATAGACTGGTACACCCCACGTCTTGACAAACGATACCTTCTTACCCTGAATTACGAAGGCCAGTCGCAATACCATTGATCGTAATATGAATAAGATTTTCCTCCTCACTGCTCAATTCGCCACGACGCAAGCGTTTAATCAATTCAATCTGAATGTAATTCAAGACATTAAAGTACGGTAGACGATGAGCAAGACTTTCTTTTAAACTTGGATTCTCTTCTAACAGTTCATCGTGTTGCTCAATAGCTAAAATCACATCTTTAGTTAATTGCCATTCATCTAAAATAAGATGAAAAACATTTTTCACAGCTTCATCATCACACATCTGCGCATATTGGAAGGCAATGTTCATATTAGACTTGGATAGAACCATATCAACATTAGACAGAAGCGAGCGGAAAAATGGCCATTTCTGATACATGGTCTGCAAACGTTCTAAGTGGCTCTTGTCTTGGTCAATGTAGCGTTTAAAACTAGAACCAACCCCATACCACCCTGGTAGCATGACACGGTTTTGTGACCATGAAAAGACCCATGGAATCGCCCTAAGCCCTGATATTTCAGTAATCGTTTTTCGTGCGGCTGGACGAGAACCAATATTCAAGCTTGACACTTCACGAATAGGGCTCGCTGCAAAGAAGTAATCATAGAAATGAGGATGACCAAAAACAAGATCTCGATAGATGGTAAAACTGTCTGCAACAATCGCATCCATTGTCTCACGGTAACCTCCAATTTCAGACTTGTCTGTGATCAATTGTGTCACCATACGATCTAGACTGGCTGAGACCAACATTTCTAAGTTGTAATAAGCCGCATCTTTATTACCATATTTGTTACCTATCACTTCACCTTGTTCAGTCAGGCGAATACGGTCTTTGATAGACCCGTAAGGCTGTGACGTAATCGCATCGTATGATGGGCCACCGCCTCGGCCAACGGTTCCTCCTCTGCCATGGAAGAAAGTAATCTTGACACCATGAGCTTCACCTAAAGCTGTCAACTCATTTTGCGCCTTATATAAGGTCCAGACAGATGATAAATAGCCACCGTCTTTATTACTATCAGAGTAGCCCAACATAATTTCCTGATAGCCATTATGACTAGCAATCCATTTTTTTACTAAATCAAGTTCCAAATAAGCTTTCATAATGGCTGGGGCATTATTCAAATCTTCGATCGTTTCAAATAGTGGTACAATCTGAACACGCGCTTTTTCAGCATCAATTAAGCCGACTTCCTTTAACAAGATAGCTAACTCAAGGAGGTCTGAAACACTTTCAGAATGTGATATGATATGTTGCTTAATCACATCCTCACCCATTTTATCTTTCAATTCCCTAGCTGTTCTAAAGATGGCCAATTCTTTTTCTAAAAGGTCTGATTTGGGCAAGTTGGTGGCTGATAGAATACGTGGGTCGTCTTCTAATTGCTTTAGTAACACCGCTACTTTATCAGATTCAGGCAAGCTACTATAATCGGCTTCGATGTTGGCTGATTTGAGCAACTCAGCTACACAAGCTTCGTGAACACTGGAGTCTTGACGAAGGTCAATGCTCGCCAAATGCCCACCAAAAATGTCAACAGCTTGCACTAATTCTTCAAAATCTCCCTTAATCAGCGCTTCACCCTTGTTATCTAACAAGGACTGCTTAATGTGTAAAAGATCTGACCTAAATTCTTCAGTTGAATAGTAAAGCGGCTCAATGACTTCATCAGTCAAAAGATAATGAAGACCATTACTTAATTTGGTTTCAATATAATAAAAAGCACGACGATAAAGTTCCTTTTCACGGAAAACAGAAGTGTCTGATGACAGACTAGCTAGGCGTTGTACTTCCTCAGATACATTAGTTAGGGTCGTTGACAGTGAAAAACTACGGTAAAGAGATTGAATTTTCGAGATGTAGTAATTAAAAATGACCTCACCCTGTGTCGTTGCTGATAGTTTTAAGGTTTTCGCAGTGACAAAAGGATTACCGTCTCGGTCACCACCAATCCACATGCCCATGGTAATCGGTTTTGGGCTACCCAAAACAATCCCTTTTTCTTCAGCCAAACGGCGGTACTCAATAATTAGTTTGGTAATCGCCTTAATCAGAGACGTGTCATAATATTCTGTGACATTAGTAATTTCATTTTTAACCTGTAACTTTTTCTCACGAATAATATCTGTCTGCATGATGAGCTCAATATGACGACGCAAATCATCTTCCCATTTTTGCTTGTTAATCAAACCTAACTTAGCATCACGATGCTTACGTAACAAGAAATGAATTTGCTTGGTCAAATCAAGCATGGTAGTACGTTGAACTTGAGTTGGGTGAGCTGTTAATACTGGAACAACATTGACATTTTCTAGGATGGTTTTAGCGTTTTCTAATCTCGATACTAAATCAATCGTTGTTGATAGTTTACCCGTGTAGTCAATGCCGTTATTATTTTGGTAATTGACTTCAAAAGCCAAGTCAACATCTTCTGAAATGTTAATTAACAAGGGCAATATGGAGAAATAACGTGAAATAACTTCCATTTCAGTCGTGTTCAACTGAGCAATCTCATGTTCCAAAATCTGGTAAGCATGACGCGATGACAAATCCACCAAGCGTGTGATTTTAGCAAAGGAGGAATCCCCAATCATCTTTTTGGTTGCTTCGTTGAGCAAGTCTGTTAAGATA
Source organism: Streptococcus fryi (assembly GCF_053206505.1). Taxonomy (NCBI): domain Bacteria; kingdom Bacillati; phylum Bacillota; class Bacilli; order Lactobacillales; family Streptococcaceae; genus Streptococcus; species Streptococcus fryi. The sequence continues at coordinate 11,171 of NZ_JBRUGW010000027.1, forward strand.
GCAATATCTTCTTTAACTAACTGTCTCTTACTGTTTAATTCTAATTTTTGTGTTCCCACAGGAGCATGTCCCCCTCTATCTTACTTATGTCCTATCATATCATCTTTAGCCATAAAATTAAAGGCATTACCTCTTAAAGCCAGTATTTTCTAAACCAAACAATCCCAAAAGCCTTACTAAGAAGCTTCTCAGTAAGGCTAAGAACTTATACTAAACACTTGCTAATTGACACGGTGTAGGCTTATTTGTCGGTCTGACCAAGATAGATAAAACTCTTGAGCTTCCTTAATATTGCAAGATAACTGTCCTTGAGATGAGTCATAATGAATGGTTAGCAAGGGAGTTCGATGGTAGGAAGAAAACACAATCAATCCCTGACCATCATCAAAGACAGAAAAATCCCCCTCAAAAACCAAGTGCAAATCGTGATAATGGATTTCTTGTACAACTGACATCGCTAACCCTCACGATGAATGTAGAGGGCATCACCTTTAAAAACAAAGGTCGTCTGCCACCTCGGCAAGAGTTGAATACTATCGTCTTCCTCATGGTAAATTAATACGGCATTGAAATCAGTATAATTAGACTCTACAACCATTAACGTCTGATGTTCCAAGTCTAAATGTACCTTAAACGAATTGTCAACGAATATAGACTTGCCAAAAAAAGAATATTTTTGATAATCCTTAGCCATTCGAAGTACCTCCTAAACGGTAATATAAAGCTGCTTTGGATGTCGCCACAACACCCTCTTCCTCAACAAAAGGACTCTGAGGCTGCTCCTCATCATGTGATAGATACAAGGTCTGACCAGACCAAGCGAGACCTAGCTGCCACCGATTTTCAATAACCAATCCCTCTTCCCACCTGATAATCGCCAAGGGTTGGTTATTGTCCTGTCTGGTCACAATAAGGGTCTCTGGTTGAGTCAGTTGCCTACCACATGAGAGAGGTTCTGCAACAACCAACTGATAATCTCCTAAGAATATGTTAATAGAACTACTCATATCTCCACCTCCTTTGACAGTATAGTCACAACTTACCATAAATTGGGTGAATTGTCAATATTTTCAGAATATTTCTACTTTAACGCCGTCCTTCAGCACAATCATCCCTACTCATGCAGATTACCGCCTTCTTTTCTCAAAAAGTAAGGTCAAAGTGGCTTTTTTTTGATATACTGATACAGTACTAAACCTATGGAGGAACTACTATGGAATTGAAACCACGTTCGGAATTTCCTGAAAATGAACTTTGGGATTTAACCGCTCTATACAAAGACCGCGAAGATTTTTTAAACGCTATCGAAAAAGCTCTTAGCGATATTGATGCCTTTGTTAAAAACTATGAGGGAAACCTAGTCACAACTGAGGATTTCACCAAGGCTTTAATGGAGTTGGAACAAATCCATATCCAAATGAGCCACATTGGTACCTATGCCTTTATGCCTCAAACCACTGACTTTGGTAGCGAAGAATTTGCCCAAATCGCTCAAGCTGGTGATGATTTTACCACAAAGGCAAGTGTTGCTCTCAGTTTCTTTGACAATGCCTTAGTCGAAGCTTCAGATGATGTGCTTGACCAGCTAGAAGCAAATCCTTATTTCAGCGCTGAGATACGTCAAGCTAAACAAACCAAAAAACACGCTCTTGACCCTGCTGTCGAAAAAGCCCTCACTAATTTGCGCGAGGTCTTCTCTAGCCCACATGACATCTATGCTAAAATGCGTGCAGGTGACTACGCGATGGAAGATTTTGAAGTTGATGGTAAAGTCTATAAAAATAGCTTTGTGACTTACGAAAACTTCTACCAAAACCATGAAAATGCGGCTATTCGTGAAAAAGCTTTCCGCTCATTTTCGGCAGGCCTTAGAAAACATCAAAACACTGCAGCTGCAACCTATCTTGCAAAAGTGAAATCAGAAAAACTTCTGGCAGATATGCGTGGCTACGACTCTGTCTTTGACTACCTCTTAGCAGGCCAAGAAGTTGACCGTAGTCTCTTTGACCGTCAAATCGACCTTATCATGACAGAATTTGGTCCAGTTGCTCAAAAATTCCTTAAACATGTCGCAAAAGTTAACGGACTTGACAAAATGACCTTTGCAGACTGGAAATTAGACCTTGACAGCGAGCTCAATCCCGATGTCACTATCGACGACGCTTATGATTTAGTCATGAAATCAGTTGCTCCTCTAGGTCCAGAATACATCAAAGAAGTCGAACGTTACCAAGAAGAACGCTGGGTTGACTTTGCTGCTAACATCGGTAAAGACTCTGGAGGCTATGCCGCTGACCCTTACAAGGTCCATCCTTACGTCCTCATGAGTTGGACCGGCCGTATGAGTGATGTTTACACCCTTATCCACGAAATCGGGCACACAGGGCAGTTTATCTTCTCTGACAACCACCAAAGCTACTACAACACCCATATGTCAACTTATTTCGTAGAAGCACCATCGACCATGAATGAGTTGCTCTTGAGTGATTATTTGGAAAATCAATTTGACGATGTCCGTCAAAAACGCTTTGCTCTAGCTCATCGTTTGACAGATACTTACTTCCATAATTTCATCACCCACTTGTTAGAAGCAGCCTTCCAACGTCGTGTCTATACCCTCATCGAAGAAGGTAAAACCTTTGGAGCTGAGCAATTAAATGCCATCATGAAAGATGTCCTAACAACATTCTGGGGTGATGCCGTTGAGATTGATGATGATGCCGCATTGACTTGGATGCGTCAAAGCCATTATTATATGGGACTTTATCCTTACACTTACTCTGCCGGGCTTGTGATTTCAACAGCGGGTTATCTCAACTTGAAAAATAATCCTAACGGGGCAAACGAATGGCTTGACCTCTTAAAATCCGGTGGAAGTAAGACACCTCTTGACACAGCACTGCTCATTGGTGCTGACATTTCAACAGAAAAACCACTTCGTGACACCATTGCCTTCCTTGATGACACTGTCGAACAAATCATCGCATATAGTAAGGCGTTGGGACAAGGATAGTCTGGAGACACTATGACCAAATCGCGATTAGAAGCCTTTAGTGATGGTGTACTAGCCATTATCATTACCGTTATGGTGCTAACCTTAGATCCCCCTCTGACAGACGATATCACGACACTTATCCAATGTCTGCCAAAACTATTAGCCTATGTCCTTAGTTTTTCTTATGTCGCTATTTACTGGAATAATCATCACCATTTAACCCTAAGTCTGAGACATGTCACTTCTGGCATTCTCTGGACTAATATGATTTGGTTATTCTTCTTATCTCTTATTCCTTGGTCAACGAGCTGGATTGGGCGTTTTTATGATAGTAAACTCCCTGTCATGTTTTATGGTTGTGTTTTATTCAGCACAGCCTGTGCTTACTTTGCATTACAACATCAAGTTGTCAAAGCAAGCCCGTCTAAAAAAGCTCTTGAAGCCAGTATCGGAAAAGACATCAAAGGAAAACTGTCCCTGGGACTTTATCTATTAGCCATCTTTGTATCGAATTATTATCCGATACTTGCCAATAGTTGTTATGTCTTGGTAGCACTGATGTGGGTTATCCCTGATAAACGCATCGCTCAAGCAATTACATCCCAAGACCATCGTTAACTAATTAATACGCAAAAAGAGCCTCTTCCACAGGAAATGGCTCTTTTTATAATGGCTTTGTGAAGCAATCAACGACTCATCCGTTTTCACTAAATATGACTTATTAATCGAGGTTGTTAACCACATCAAGAGCCCTAACTATATCAGGCTCTGAATTGACATTTTCCACATAATCCGTGTAAACAACAGTATTATCCCTATCTAATACCAAAACAGCACGTGCTAATAACTGCCACTCCTCCATCAAAACACCATAAGATTCACCAAAAGAACGGTCACGGTAATCAGACAAGAGGACAACTTCTTCTAAGCCTGCCGCACCACACCATTTCTTTTGGGCAAATGGCAAGTCAACAGAAACCGTAATCACAACCGTGTCCTCAAGTTCAGACAATTCTTGATTAAATGTTCTTGTTTGTGTTGAACAAATGCCTGTATCAACCGATGGCACAATACTAATCACTTTTTTCTTACCTTTAAAATCAGATAACGATACAGGTGTCAAGTCCTTAGATATCAGCGTAAAATCTCGTGCTGTATCTCCTACTTGATGTTGTTGACCTACTAAAGTCACTTCTTTTCCTAAAAATAGTGTCACGTTAAAACCTCCTTACTCATTTGTCTATCTATTTTAACCTAAAACCATTCAAATAACGACTATCTTGATTGAAACATCATCTCGTTTCAAAAAAAGAAACAGTTCGACTATGGCATATCCTACTATGGCATATCCTACACCAAAACCAACTTGATAATACCACTTACCGTAACCTTATCTAAATTCTTCCAACCATTTTTCAAACTCTTCTCTTGGAACTAGGTCAAGAGTTTCATCTTTCTCATATCGCCAGTCATAGCTATATTTTGCTTTTAAACTCTGAGTCTGGGTGTCATAGACGAGCCAAAGTTCAGTCGGATGTTCTTTACCGTGCTCCTTACAAAAATGTTTCATTTGCTTTAAATCGCTAATCCCTAAATGAAGTAACTGAGAAAGTAACTCATCTGTATTTTCAACTTGTCTACTCGAAGATAGAACTGTGTTTAATAAATTAACATCCACAATCTGTCCACTTACTTCATAAGCAAAATTAATTGTCAAACAATTTTCCAAAACACCATAAATAAAGATACGACCGATATCTTCTGTATTATTACTAATGTATTCTAGAGCAAGCTGGATAATACCCTCTTGAATTTTCATTAACTGATCTTCAAATGTCATTATTTTCTCCTATTCTTTATAGATCTCTATCGACTTTGTTCAGCCTACCACTCACCTTGACCTTGCCTAAGTTCCTCTAGCCATTTATAATATTCTTCCGTCGAATCTAAGTCAAGTGTTTCATCTTTTGCATATCGCCAGTCATAGCTATATTTAGCTTTTAAACTCTGAGACTGGGTATCATAGATGAGCCAAAGTTCCGTCGGATGATCTTTACCATGCTCATTACAGTAATCAGTCATCTCTTCTAAATCGCTTATTCCTAGACCAAGTAATTGAGAAATCATATTACTAGCATTCGGGATTTGCCGAGATGCTGGTAGCACAGTGTTAAGCAAATTAACATCAACTATCTGTCCGCCAACCTCATAAGCAAAATAAATGGTCAAAGAATTCTCTGAAACACCATAAATAAAGATACGTCTGATATCTTCTGTGTTATTGCTAATATATTCTAAAACAAGCTGGATAATCCCCTCTTGTATTTGCATTAATTGATCTTCAAATGTCATTATTTTCTCCTATTCTTTATAAATCTCTATCGACTTTGTTTAGCCTACCACTCCCTTGACCTTGCCTAAGCTCCTCTAGCCATTTATCAAATTCTTCCGTCGTATCTAAGTCAAGTGTTTCATCTTTTGCATATCGCCAGTCATAGCTATATTTAGCTTTTAAACTCTGAGTCTGGGTATCATAGACGAGCCAAAGTTCTGTCGGATGTTCTTTACCATGTTCTTTACAAAAATTTTTCATTTGCTTTAAATCACCAATCCCTAGGTCCAGTAAACGAGAAATAGGAGGATTTTCTTTTTGTCTATGCTTAGGTAGTGAAGCATTAAGGAAATTAACATCCACAATCTCTCCACCTACTTCATAGGCGAAATAAATGGTCAACGAATTCTCTGAAACACCATAAATAAAGATACGCCCGATATCTTCCGTGTTATTGCTAATATATTCTAAAGCAAGCTGGATAATCCCCTCTTGTATTTGCATTAATTGATCTTCAAATGTCATCTTCTTACTCCACATAATTCTTTGATATCATTATTCTGTGATACCATCAATCTAATATCTCATTTTAACATACAATAGTTTTTATGTTACTACAAAACACTCAACAACCTTAACATATTAACGACTAATGATTTTATCTTGTCCATCAATACTTTCGCCAAGTCTTCAAAACAATGGTTTTTATAACAACTTAAAAGAGGTTGAGATGAAAATCTCCAACCTCTTAAACAATATCATAATAGCTATTTTCACAGTCATTAGATCAACCTATTTTATGGAGTTCTACGACTTCACGCTATTTTGCTTCACTTGGTTAATCAATTTGGCAGGTCATCTACTCTGATAACTTGTTTTGCTCAATAAATACTCTAACACTTTCTGATACTAAATCTGGTGCTAAACCATACTCCCTGAGAAGATATGGCATTTGACCAACTTGACCAAAGCGTTCTTGAACACCGATACGTTTGACAGGAGTATGTCTTTCTTCACTCAACAATTCTGACATAGCACTACCCAAACCACCGATTTGGTTATGGTTTTCCATAGTGACAACAGGTTTATTGATGAGTAGAGGTTTCAAATGTTCAGAAATCGGTTTGATTCTAAACAGGTCAATCACTCCGACTTGAAGACCTGATTCAGCCAACAAATCTGATAACTGTAAAGCATGTTCTACCATAATACCTGATGCAACGATGGTCGCATCTTTGCCATCCCGAAGTTGATAGAAACCTTCCGAGAAGTCTTCATCACCTTGATAAATAGCTGTTGGCGCCTTACGAATGGTACGAATATACTTAAAGCCTTTAATATTCTTAGTCTGTTCCAAGACTGCTTGGAATTGGATATCGTCACTTACTTCAAAAAGCGTTGCCTTAGGAATCAAACGAATCAAGCCAAGTTCCTCAAACGGCATATGTGTTCCGCCATTCATTTCCGCACTAATACCAGCATCCGAACCAATAACGGTCGCATCCAACTGGGCATAAGCAAGAGAAATAAAGAGTTGGTCATACACACGTCTTGAGGCAAATGGCCCAAAGGTGTGTAGGTAAGGCTTGAAGCCTGTGATGGACAAACCTGCTGCTACACCAACCATTTCAGCTTCCATAATCCCCAAGTTGATATAACGTTCGCCAAGCAAGTCTTTCAAGGTATTTGTCGCCATAGAACTTGACAAATCTGCCTCAAGGACTGCTAAGTTCGGGTTGGTCTTAGCTTCTTCAACCAAGAAGTCACGATAAACCAAACGCATTTCTTTTGTTTGTCTAGTCATTGAGACCTCCTTTTAACCTTTCCACAACCTGCTCCAAGTCTTGTTTAAGTTCTTCCGTCAAGCGTAAATGGTGATTGTTAGACATTTGAGTGAGTTCCTCAACACCTTGACCTTTAACTGTATCTAGAATAATACACTTTGGACGTTGTGAAGTAGAAGCTTTAAAAGTAGCAATAGCATCGTAAATCGCTGAAATACTTTGCCCATCCACTCTAACTGCATCAAAACCAAAAACTTGGAATTTATCAACATAATCCAGTGGATTACAGATAGATGATGTTGTGCCATCTAACTGCATCTTATTATCATCAACTAAGACAAAGAAGTTTTTCAGTTGATGGTGAGAGGCAAACTGGATTGCCTCCCAACACTGACCTTCATTCAACTCACCGTCACCAACAATAGTGAAGACAGAAAATGAACTACCTAAAATATCTAAACCTTTGGCAATCCCTGTCGCTGCACTAATCCCTTGCCCAAGTGAGCCAGTCGTCATATCAACACCAGGCGTCAAATTACGGTCAGGGTGTGATGGTAACGAAGTCCCATTTTGGTTCAAAGATGAGAGGAATGTCTTGTCAAAGAAACCTTTTAAGTGCAAGGTACTATATAAGGCAGGACCTGCATGACCTTTTGATAAGACAAAGTAATCACGGTCTCTCTCATCAAAGTTATCTGGACTGATATTTAAAACTTCGCCATAGAGTACTGCCAATGCTTCAACGATTGACAAACTACCACCATAGTGACCAAATCCAAGATTATTCAATGTTTCAAGTGTATGCCAACGGATATCATTAGCAAATGCCTTTAAAGCACTTTCACGATCCTTGGTTAAGCTCATAACTAAGCCTCCTTAGCTTTTTTACCTACAGATGATAAGCCAAGAAGTACTGCCAATACCGCTACCAAACCAGCGATGATGGCTGTTTTGCCTCCAACTTGATTAAGGAGACCAAGAACAATACCTGAAATACCAAAGTCTGCATCAGAGAAAGTTGTTGCTTCAAAACCTAGTCCACCAAGAACTGGTAACAAGAAGATTGGCAAGAAACTGATAAGTACACCTTGTAAGAAAGCACCGACGGTTGCACCACGGACACCACCTGAAGCGTTACCCATTACACCCGCAGTTGCACCACAGAAGAAGTGAGGCACAACGCCTGGTAAGATAACTGTTGTTCCAAGAGCAATCATGACAATCATGCTGACCAAACCACCGATAAAGCTTGAGATGAAACCAATCAATACGGCATTAGGGGCATAAGTATAGACAATAGGACAGTCCAAAGCAGGTTTTGAATTTGGTACCAAGCGTTCTGAAATACCTTTGAAGGCAGGAACAATTTCACCAAGAATGAGACGAACACCAGCCAAGATAACTGTTACACCAGCTGCAAATTGACCGCCAAGTTGAAGTGCATAAACGATACCATTTGTACCATTGCTTAATTCTTTTGAGATGTAATCATTACCAGCGAAAATCGCTACGATAATATAGATGATTGACATTGACAAGGCAATACTTACAGTACTGTCACGTAAGAATGATAAGCTTTTCGGGAATTTCAAATCTTCTGTTGATTTCGATTTGTCACCAACAAGACCACCAACAAATCCACTCAACCAATAACCGAGTGAGCTAAAGTGTCCCATTGCAACACGGTCATTACCAGTCAATTGAATCATGTATTTTTGAACAATAGCTGGGAAGATGGTCATAATCAAACCAAGCGTCAAACCACCAAAGAAGATAAGTGACCCAGAAGTAAAGCCAGCCACAGACAAGATAACTGCAACCATACATGCCATGTAAAGTGTGTGGTGTCCTGTCAAGAAAATGTATTTAAACTTCGTAAAGCGTGCAATCAAGATGTTAAATACCATCCCTAGCAACATGATAAGAGCAGTTGCTGAACCATAAGTTGTCAAGGCTACCGCTACGATAGCTTCGTTGTTTGGAACAGTGCCTGAGAGATTGAAGGCTTTTTCAAACATTTGACCAAATGGGTTCAAAGAGCTAAGGATAATGGTTGCACCACCTGATACTACCAAGAATCCAACAAAGGTCTTGATACCTCCTTTAACAATATCTGGAACTGGTTTTTTCTGCAAAACCAAACCTAAAATCGCAATCAAGGCTACCAAGATAGCCGGAGTACTGGCAATATCAACTAAAAAATCAAGTAAGCCGTTCATTGTCTTAACCTCCTAAATTAAGCCTTTTTCTTCACAAATTGCTTTGACAAGAACTTCCAATTCGTCCATGTCAATAATACTATTTAAAACTTTAACCTCACCTAAGTGCTCTGCTGAGTCAGCTAGGTCACGCGCTACAATCCAAACATCAGCAGCTTCCTGAGAAGCACTGCCTAAATCATAATGTTCTACTTCTACATCGCTGATACCCAAGTCTCTTAAAATAGACTCGATATTCATTTGTACCATGAAGCTAGATCCTAGCCCTGAGCCACATGCTGTTCCAATTTTTAACATTAGTCTTCCTCCTATTGGATAATTGTTTTTATTTCCTCAAATTGTTTTGACTCTACAAGAGCCCGAATATACTCATCCTTACGCAACAATTTTGTCAAGTGCGATAAGGCTTTTAAATGACTGGCATTATCAATAGCTGAAATGCAAATCAGTAACTTAATCTCATGCGCAGGATCATCAGCTAAGAAGATTGGATTGTCCAAGACTAACATCGACATGCCCACTTCTTTTGCCCCATCTTCTGGACGTGCATGAGGAATGGCAATGCCTTTGCCAAGGTCAATAAAAGGACCAAATTCTTCAACCTTTCCTATCATGGCATCAATATAGGATGCCTCGATTTTACCTTGCTCTAAGAGTGGTTTTGCACCTAGCCTGATGGCCTCTCTCCATTCTAATGTTTCATTGCTATGTTGATAAGTCTCTTTTGTGATTAACTCATGTAACAATGGTCTCACATCCTTTCTAGTCTCAGTCATCTGTTGTAAAAACTGGGTGATGGCTTGTTTCAAACCATATTCATCAGTTATATGACCATATTTTTTGATTAATTTAATAAGTTTACTGGTTTCGTTGACATAAGCGACACCATCAGGAAAATCTCCCTGTACCATCATCAGCAAATCTTGTCGCTGTTCTTGTGTCATCATTGGCGAGACCAAGTAATGAGGTAGGGAACTTTGGATAGAAATCGTTGAAAAAATCATATCCAAACCTTTCTGTGACCAATCATCCAATGAATCAAACTTGGCAACACCGACAACCTTGATATTGCTAAACAGCGATTGTAAAGCTTCTTTCAAGAGCAATGACGTGCTAACACCGTTAGGACAGACAATCAATGCCTTATAAGGTTCTTTGTCTTTTTGACGACGGAGATAACCTCCAAAATGAATCACAAAGTAGCTAACCTCACTATCAGGTATCGGGTAGCCAACAGCATCCTCCAAAGGAAGCAAGGCTTTCTTGACCAACCAGAACAAGTCACCATAATCATTTTTGATAGAATCCGTATAGGAATTGACACTAATCAACTGACTGGTCAAGCGGTAATAGGCTGGAACGAGGTGTTTTTGCAAACTTTCTTCCAAACCTTCCCTATCATCAAAGGTCAACAGGGATAAGCGTTCCATTTCTCTGATAATATCTGAAGTCAATGATGCAAAGAAGATATCATAGGTTTTTGAATTACCTTCAAAACAGCCCATTAACAAACGTGTGATTTGATAGGTCAAATAAGGTAGGTGTCTTTCTGACACGTCGTTATCTCTTATCAACTTCGTCAAGAGTGGCTCTGTTAAAGCTTCAACAACTGACAAAGTACGCAATTCCAATACATCAAAGCTCACATCATTTTTGAGATTTAATCTTAGCATTAAGAGTTCAAATAAATAAAGACACTCTTGTAACCTATCTTGAATAGGACTTAATCCCTGCTCTTCAGCTAAATCTGATGCCAACTGCTCTAGCTCTGAGATACGTGATTGAGTCCCCCACTCAGCCATAATGTACTGAATCGCCCAATCACCAATCGTTTGATGAAGCAATTCACTAATAGCAAACAAAGCTAATCGCAATTTGTCATTTTCTGAACCGACTAAACGATAACCTTCAGATCTTGAATAATCAAGCAACAAATCGAAACGCTTAAGATGCTCCCGTAGCGCCTTAATATCTGTCAAGGTCGTGTTACGACTGACCTTTAACAAATCTTGATAATGATTGTTTGATACATAGTCTTGACGACAAAAAGTGTACAGGTAAATCATATTCAAACGTTCTTCTTGGCTCAAACTGACCTGAGAATAACGACATAGGCTTTCAACGTAAGCTGCCTGCTCTTTTAAATCCTGAGGCACGCGCAACTGCTGTCCCTCAATAACAATGATAGGTAAATCATAATCAAGTAAAATATCATTGATATCCTGAATATAATCCTCTATTACTGTTTTAGGCAACTTTGTTCTTAGCCCTAATTCATATAAGGAAGTATCACTATGATAAAGCAAAGGTTTTAGAATAACCATTGTTTTATTATCTAACATTTCTTACCTCCTGAAACCATTATAACCAACCTCACTTTCAATATCTAGTCTATTTGAGCACAATTAAGAAAGCGCTTTATCAAAATAAATTGTGCTCAACAACAAAAGACTTCTACCCTAAATAGTAAAACAAAAAAGAAGATACAAGTAAACACCAAATATACTAAGATTATTCCGAAGTTAATAAAAAATAAAGACAATCATATTACAAAGTTGGTAAATTGGAAACTTTTTCAACTTTAAGAGAGAAGATTTTTTGATTTTTTGATTAATTTAGTTTAGAATAGAAATGATGATGAGAAAAAGAATAAAACCAATCGTTGTGCTTATCCTTTTTAGTTTAGTGACGCTATTATTAGTGAGAGCCAATAGCAACATAAAACAGGAACATGAGAAAATTCTCTCAAATGCTCAAGCTAATATCCCAAAGCCCAAACCTAAACCCAAAAAGCAAACCAAAAAAGATACTGATGAACCATTTGTCCTCAATCCAATTATTGATGTATCTGGTTGGCAATTACCGAGTGACATTGATTACGATGTGTTATCAAAAAATATCTCAGGAGTTGTCGTAAGGGTCTTTGGTGGCTCACAAATCACAAAAGATAACAATGCTGCTCATACAACAGGTGTGGATAAATCCTTTAAAACGCATATTAAAGAATTTCAGAAACGTGATGTTCCTGTAGCTGTGTACGCCTACGCTCTCGGGGCAAGCGTTAAAGAGATGAAAGAAGAAGCTCGTATCTTTTACAAAAAAGCGTCACCATACAACCCTACCTACTACTGGATTGACGTTGAAGAACCAACCATGAAAGACATGAACGCTGGTGTCGAAGCTTTTAGAGCTGAATTAGAACGTTTAGGTGCTAAAAACATCGGTATCTACATCGGTACCTATTTCATGGAGGAACAACAAATTTCTGTCGATAAATTTGATGCTATTTGGATACCAACTTACGGTAGTAATTCAGGTTACTACGAAGCTGCTCCGCAAACTGACCTAGACTATGACCTGCATCAATACACCTCAAATGGTTATTTAAACGGTTTTAGTCATAGTCTTGATTTGAATCAAATTTCTGTCAACAGAGCTGACCGTAAAGCAACCTACGAAAAATTATTCGGCAAAGTTAAAGATTGATTAGATAACTCTATCTCCCCTCAAAGAATACAACTTGACAGGAGATAGGGTCTTATATTATAATTAGGACAATTAAATAAACCACAAGGGAGTGCCGTTGGCTGAGATCGTACAAACGAAATCCTCATTACCTGATCTAGTTAGGACTAGCGTAGGAATTGTGATTATGTTGACCATGATATGTAAATGGGCTTCTTCTTGTGCAAAAAAGGAGTTCTTTTTTATGTCTCAAAACCGTCTATCTGTCTTGGTTGAAACAGCTATCCTTGCTGCTCTCGGTGTTGCATTAGACCGACTTGTCTTGTTTCAAATGCCACAAGGTGGTAGTGTTAGTTTGGTGATGTTACCAATTTTTCTTTTAGCCTATCGTCGTGGCTTAGGACCAGCACTCATTGGTGGTTTCTTAGTTGGTACGATTCAATTAGCTTTTGGCGGATACTTCCTCAACTTCTTCCAAGTCTCATTAGACTATTTCCTTGCCTACACAGCTCTAGGCCTTGCTGGTCTATTTAAAAAACAACATCTAACTCCAACAATAGTCAATATCGTCTTAGGATCTGTCGTTGGAGCTACTGGCCGTCTCATCTCTAGTTTCCTATCAGGCGTTATCTTCTATGGCGAATACGCTCCCGAAGGAGTACCAGTTTGGCAATATTCTTTGATTTATAATGCCAGCTACATTATTCCTTCTGTCGCGCTTGCTATTGCTCTTCTTATCATATTAGCAAAAGTGCGTCCAGATTTCTTCAGAGCTTAATTCATCAGTTAGCTTTATCAAAAAAATGGTATAATAGCCTATATACCATTTTTTTGTTATTTTTGATAATGATTGGAGATATTATGATGTCATGGTTTAGTCGATTAATAAAGGGGATTATTATTGCCCTAGGCTTTATTCTACCTGGTGTTTCTGGTGGTGTACTCGCTTCTATTCTGGGACTGTATGAGCGTATTATTGGTTTTTTGGCAAACCTATCGAAAGATTTTTGGAAAAACGTTCTCTTCTTTCTACCTGTCGGTATTGGAGGTATTATAGGAATTGCTTTATTTTCAACCCCCTTGGAATACCTTTTAGCACACTATCAAATTCCTGTTCTATGGGCTTTCGCTGGAACTATTGTAGGAACTTTGCCAACTCTCTGGGAAGAAGCCACTCATACTAGTGTTCGAGATAAAAGGGACTGGATTATTCTTGTTACAACTTTTATCATATCAAGCCTATTGCTTTATTTCCTAAATGATTTAGTCGGTAAAATACCAGCTAATCCCCTTAGTTTTATTTTGGCTGGAAGTCTCATCGCTCTAGGTATTCTAGTACCAGGGCTCAGCCCATCTAATCTTCTCTTGATCATGGGCCTATACTCACCTATGTTAAAAGGGTTTAAATCACTGGATTTACTCGGTGTCTTTCTCCCTATTGCTGTCGGCGGGGCTTTAACGATGATTTTATTTTCAAAAGCTATGGATTTCGCTCTCAAAAACTATCATTCACGCGTTTATCATTTTATTTTAGGATTAGTTATCTCTAGTACCCTCTTAATCATCATTCCTAATCCTCGCAGTGCTGAAAGCATTTCTTACACCACCATCACTTTAACGACTTCCATTATCACGTTCTTATTGTTTGTTGCAGGAATTGGACTTGGGTTTTGGATGACCAAATTAGAGGAACGCTACAAATGAGTAAACAAACTAAACTGAAAAAAACACTGGTTGAGCAAATCTTAGATAAAGCCCATATTCCCTATACCAGTTGGGCCATCAATGCACTTGAAGGAAAGTTAACAGAGGAACTCAATCCTCATATCATCTATAAAACCTTGGCCCTAACAGGAGACAAAACTGGTCCTCTGATTGGCATTATTCCTATTACTGAGCACCTTTCTGAGAAAAAACTGGCTAAGGTATCTGGTAATAAGAAAGTTACCATGATCCCTCAAAAAGATTTGCAAAAGACAACAGGCTACATCCACGGAGCAAATAATCCTGTTGGCATCAGACAACGTCATGCTTATCCTATCTACATCGATGAAAAAGCCCAAATCTTACCCTCAATGCTTGTTTCTGCCGGTGAAGTCGGACGTTCTGTAGCTGTAAACCCAAAAGAATTAGCCGATTTTGTCCGTGCAACATTTACTGACTTACTTAGTGACTCTAAGTAATATAGAGTCCATAATACTAAACTGACTATCTTAGTGCATATTACTGCAGCCAAGATAGTCAGTTTTTAATACTCATACTATAACAAACAAGTTGTCAGCGAGGACAGCTGATACAATAATGGGCGATATAAAAAGCTACCAACATTGAACTGACCCTTGAAAGTTATTCTGTTTAACTTTCAGGGGTCAGTAAAAATACCTCAGTAGCTCAAATGATACTATTCAAAACGTTGTTGATAAAAATGGAGCCTATCACCATCTTTAACCTCTAATTGGTCTGCACCTTTGGGTGCCATCTCATCGTTCACATCAAACATCCAGTAAATCTTCTTACTTTCATCTTGTTTGACATCTTTGATAGCAGTAATAAAGCCAGATGCTTCTTCAACATCGTATTGTGCTTTTAAGACACTCATTGCTGTATCACCATCTTTAACAGCTACTTGATTTGTTTCTGATGTTTTATCATCAAAAGTCACTGTTAATTCCACCTGACCACTCGACTGAGGATTAGCTGATGGCTTAGCACATGCCGCTAAAGCAAAGGTCATTAGTAATAATAACAAAGCAAAAAAACGTTTTTTCATCGTAAAACTCTCCTAAAAAGTGATGTTATCAGCGGATAACAGATAATGGTTGATACGGCATGAGACAAATTAAAGACGATACCCGCTGTAACGTATACCCACCAAGGCAACTGATAAACAACTGCCCACATGCTATCAATCAGTACACCATATATAAAAGCTAGGATACCACAAACTAGGGCTTGAAATCCTATACTCACTATATCATAGCGATGATGATTTAATACAGGATAAAGCATCCTAAAAATCACCAATAAAATCGCAAAGGTGATAATCTGAAAAAAGACCCAGGGACCAAATCCTAGCTGAAAAGCTGTAATTGTCATCGTCAGCCCCATAACAAGTATGCTGTCTATCAATCCCATTTGAACACTAAGAACAAAGAAAATAGCTGTAATCGGCTGAACATTAGGTAGAAATCTAAATACTGGTCGTATAACAATGCAAAGAGCTGCTAAAATAGCTATTCTAGCAGTACGTTTGACAGACATGGTAATCTCTCCTTGATTTGATATGACATTATTGAGTTTATCTCATTGATAACTATCTGTCAAATCTTATTTGTTAGTAGTTACCTGTTTCCATCTCTAATCCTATACGAATAGCCAATTGTGCAATTTTATCCTTATTATCTAAGTCAGCATCATTACTCAAACTGCGTATATCCCAGTTTTCTTCAGATAGATGGTCTGCTGCATAAAAGAAATGACAAACTTTAACCTTCCTAAAGTCTGCCCATGCTGCTACGGCTGAGCATTCCATATCAACACAAATGGCTCCTTCTGACTTTCGAGCCGTCATTTTCCCGACAGTCTCTCGATAAATCCCATCCGTTGTCCAGACCTTGCCAAGACGATAAGACACACGATGACCATCCAAATAAGCTGTTAACTGTTCCAGAACGGCTTCATTCACTGATACCTCACGACTAGCAGGAAGATAATGATAACTCGTCCCTTCATCTCGAATCGCACTTGTCGGAATAATGAGCGAAGTTTCTTGAATGGGTTCGTCTAAGACCCCACAGGTGCCAAATAAGACCAGATTTTTCATCCCTAGCGCCTGTAAATCCTCCAAAATAGCAACACAAGCAGGAGCTCCAACAGGGGAATTAAAAAGAGCTAGTGATGTACCATCAACCTTGATACGATAAATAGGAATGACAATATTGGCCATACTCGTTGTCAGGATTTCCTTACCGTCAAAAGCATCAACCATACGTTGAAAAGTTGTTCTTGCAAAACAAGAAATAGCTGTCTTTGGAAAATCATCTCGTGCCTCAAACAAGTCTTCTGGATTGATAATCGCCTGTCGGTTAGCATCAAATTCTTCTAATATCATAAGCCCACCCCTTTCTTATTGTCGTTTATTTTCTCATAAAAAGAAGCGTTTAACAATAGCAACCCTAAAATAATAAATTTCCCTATTTTCATATTTCATAACTGAAAGACGCTTAGTTCACACTTCATAAACAGGTCAATAAAATGAATAGTCAGAGGTATCACCTCCGACTACATACTAGCGACCATATTTCATACGCAAGACTTTTTCTTGCTTTTTATCTAATCTCAGTAAAATAACAACCTTATCAATACTCATATTACTTTCAAGCAAGCGTTCGGCGGCCATCATCAAGCCATTATTGATTCCCATCTCTAAAATAGGATTCTTTTTGTCATTGATATCAAAGATGAACTTATTATCTGGCAGGTCAAACAGTACCTTGACCGCTCCATAAAGCTGCTCAAAACTATCAATCTCTAAATCAAAGACAGGTTTTGTTCCAGCCTTTAAACGTCTTCCTCTGTGATTAAACCACATCGCATGCCAACCACCATTGAAAGCGCCCATAACATCATTATCATAGGAGTCTCCAACATATAGGGTTGTTTTAGGGTTCATATCAAATTGTTGTGCGGCTAAATTAAAAATCTCTTTCTCTGGCTTTTGAAATCCTGTAGCCTGACTGACGATTACGCGTTTCGGATCAACGTAGTCATACAAGCCTAGCTTTTTCACTTTTTTCAATTGATGCTCTGTTGGACCATTTGTAATAATACCGATTGGAACATTTTTTGACTTCAGAAAATCCAACGTCAGACGCATTTCATCAAGCATAGTAATATGTTCTAATTCATATTCATAAATCTCTTGAAAATGACGTCCAATAGCCTCATCAATTTCAGTATAGCCAAACTCCAACAAAGTTTCCTTGCAACGCCAAAAACGAAAATACTCCGTTGTCCACTCGCCTGCCATGACTCTCGGAAAACCGACATCAGAATAATGCCTAAAGCGAATGTATGCCTGATTAATATGATTCATATCAAAATCTGGAAAACATTTCTCCATCGCAATACGATAGGGTGCCTGTTGATCGTAAATGGTATCATCAACATCAAAAACAATAGATGTAATCATGACTGCCTTGTTCCTCCTTCTGCCACTGTCTATTATACTACGCTCAAGAAGCAAATTCAATCATTCACAGATGATAACCAAAAAATTAGACAACTTATTTATGAAGCTGTCTAATTTGAATCTATAGTTAAGAATTAGGTAAAGCAACATAACGTCTATAACCACCGTATGACACATAACTTAACCATACACGGTTATCAACTTTTACAATTCTATCATAGTTCACACGCTGACCAACTTGGTAGGTCGCTAAGGTTGCGGAATGAACTTTAGGCTCTGACTTAACTGCACTCGGTTGAGTAAAGGTATATGTACCAGTTTTAGAGATAACTTTAAGTCCACCAGAAACAGATGGAGAACTAACGACTGGTTGAGATACTACTGTACTTGGCTTATCAGGAGTAGTCGGTTGGGCAGGAACACTTGATTGAGGACTGCTGACTTGACCTAGAGACACATAGCGTCTATGACCACCATAAGAAATATAACTCAACCAACGATGATTATCGGATTGCACAACTTGATCATAGTTCACACGCTGACCAGCTTGGTAGGTCGCTAAGGTTGCTGAATGCACTTTTGGCTCTGACTTAACTGCACTCGGTTGAGTAAAGGTATATGTACCAGTTTTAGAGATAACTTTAAGTTCACCAGAAACAGACGGAGAACTAACGACTGGTTGAGATACTGCTGTACTTGGCTTCTCAGGAGTAGTCGGTTGGGCAGGAACACTTGATTGAGGACTGCTGACTTGACCTAGAGACACATAGCGTCTATGACCACCATAAGAAATATAACTCAACCAACGATGATTATCGGATTGCACAACTT
>NZ_JBRUGW010000028.1:0-29070 GCF_053206505.1 Streptococcus fryi
GTTCCATATGAGTCTTTCTAATGATGGTTTGCTTGCTTTTCATTATAGGTCATATGGGACTTTTTGATACTCAAAAGGCCCTATAATCTCTATGGTGGAGTTACCCACTACAGAAATTATAGAGCCTGATTAACTGATAATAGGGGGCTGTGATGAATTTTTTTTATGCTTTCTGATGAAACAGCTAAAATATCAAGTTCATAAACTATTCTAATTAAAACAAACTAGTTCTTCGTTATTCATTTTGAGATAACATTTCACCATTGTAAAGTAAAAACTCTTAGAGCCTCTAGATAAAATAAGGCTTCTAAGAGTTTTATAATGCAATAAGCTAATAGTCGTTCACTAATATCTTAATATGCTACAGTTCTTTATTATCTGCAGAATCATCATATGTAATAATGATTTCATCACTGGCTACAGTAGTTGCTGCATCTTCTACGTCTTCAACAGCTATAATATCGTCCGCATCTATAATCAAAGCTTTGTTTTGACCTGTTACTTCTGTTATAGTGGCATGCGCAAAATCAGTAACTTGTACTGCTTTTTCCCTAACAGTCTTTAAAACATCGTCTGTTGTTAACTCCCCAGTTTCAAATTTTTGCTTATAGGTTTTTAGCGTTTCAACTGTTGTGTTAGAATAGTCTGATGCCTTTTCTTTGATATATTGGAGATACTCTTCAGGATTAGATTTATAATCATCTACTGATTTCAAAAGTTTCTCCTTGGTTTCCTGACCGTCCTTTGTTTGTAAAAAATAAGTTGCAGCAGCTCCTGTTGCAAAGCCAACTAAAAGAGTTTTTAAGAGTTTCATAGCATTCTCCTTTCGCAAATCAGATTATTTTTTTCTAAATAATTTTGAAGCAACCTTACCAACTGTGAAGGCCGTTCCTGCTTTACCTACCGCAGAACCTGTTACCACCGCTTTGGTTCCCAAGACACGTGCTTGCGAATTAAGGTCTGAGACACTTTCTGACAAATCTGCAATAGCAGTAAACAGTGGATTAATTGTAGCTACTTTACCATTAACATCATCAACTAATACATTAGCCTTAGCTAATATAGCATTGGTCTGATGTAGGGTAACATTGACATCACTTGTCAGTAGCTGAATAGTTTTTTGTGTTTCTTCAACAATCTTGAAGATTTTGGATAATAAGACAATTAAAAAAATCACAAAGACAATAAGGGCAATCACTAAGCCTATTAAGGCAATATCAAGTAAACTCATAACTTCTTCCTTTCTTTATTGACTACTAGATGATGATTCGAGGTAATAAGGGATATTGGGACGTCGTCTTCTGAGTATTATAATAAGAAGACCTGCAACAACTAATACAATTGACAACCATTGGGAAACTCTTAGACCACCTAACATAAGGCTATCCGTCCTCATGCCTTCAATTACAAATCTTCCTGCCCCATACCAAACAAGATAGAAGGAAATAACTTCTCCTTCTTTCAAGAACCTTGGTTGACGGCGAAGTAAGCTGATGATAGCAAAGCCTAAAAGATTCCATAAAGACTCAAATAAAAAGGTCGGTTGACGATAGCTACCTTCAATATACATTTGCTGCTTGATAAAGCCAGGCAGATAGTCCAGAGATTTGACAGCAGCTCCATAGGCTTCTTGGTTGATAAAATTGCCCCAACGCCCAATACTTTGGGCTATCATGACACCCGGAGCAGCAATATCTAAGAAATCCAAGGGCTTAATCATACGGTAATAAGAAAAACTAAACAGAACGATAGTACCGACAATCAATCCTCCGTAAATGGCAAGTCCCCCCTCCCAGACGGCAAAAATCTCCATTGGATGTTGGGCATAATAGGACCATTGAAAAATCACATAGTATAACCTCGCTCCTAAAATGGCTAGAGGAAAGGCTATTAAAATAAAATCAATCACATCATCTGGCTTAATCTTTTTTCTCGGAGCCTCCTTACTTGTCAGATAAACCGCCAGCAGTAAGCCACTCAGAATACAAATCGCATACCAATGAATAGCGAATGGGCCTAAACGAACAGCTATTGGATCAATCATGTTTCTCCTCATTTCGTTTAATCAATTCACCTAACCTCTTTTCAAAAGTCTTTGTCGCATCAAAGCCCATCTGTTTAGCACGGTAATTCATTGCTGCTGCTTCGATCACCACAGACACATTACGGCCTGTTTTAACCGGAATACGCACGCGAGGAATAGTTACTCCAGAAAGTTCTAATTCTTCATTGCCATTGCCTAAACGATCAAAGACCTTACCTGCTTCATAATTTTCAAGGTAAATGGCCAGCTGGACTTGTGACGATGACTTAACAGCACTGGCACCATACAAGCTCATCACGTCAATAATACCGACGCCTCTAATTTCTAAGAGATGTTTGAGTATTTCAGCAGGCTCTCCCCAAAGGGTTTCTTCATCCTTTGCATAGACATCAACTCGGTCGTCAGCTACTAAACGATGTCCACGTTTGACCAGTTCCAAACCTGTTTCACTCTTACCAATGCCACTATCTCCCTGAATCAAGACACCCATACCATAGATATCCATCAAAACACCATGCACACTGGTACGTTCAGCTAAACAAGCGTTCAAATACCATGAGATATCACCTGATAAGCGACTAGTTGGTGTCTTGCTTCTCAAAACAGCAGTACCTTCTTCTTGAGCTGCCTGTAACATCTCTTCTGGAATTTCCAAACCACGCGCCACAACAACAGCAGGTGTTTCATTTTTAAACATGTTACACAAAACAGAGTAACGATTATGTGACGTCATGGAGACCAAATAAGACCATTCCTTCATTCCAAAAAGTTGTAATCGCTCCGGCGTGTAGTAATCAAAATAACCTGTCATTTCAAGACCTGGACGTGAAATGTCTGCCGTTGTGATAGGCTTATCAAGAAGTTCATCCGGACCATAGATAACTTCCAATTTGACCTTGTCAACTAACATTCTAACTGTAACCGTCATAATACCTCCTAAAACTAATTTACACTAACTAGCATTTTAGAATACTAGCTAATCACTATACCATATTTTAACATAATTCCATCTAAAAAACAGAAGTTTTATTCACCATAGTAGACTATCTCAATCCTCCATGACTATTGGTATAGTTGTAACCTCTTATCACTGTATAAAAAGGCTCTATAATTTCTGTAGTGGGTAACTCCACCAGAGAGATTATAGGGCCATTTAAATACCAAAAAATCCCATATGACCTATAATAAAAAACGACTAAACCATCATTAGAGAGGCTCATATGGTATTAAAAACTAATCTGGGGAGTGATTAGTTCTTCCCGAGCCTAAAAATAAAAAACGAGGATTTTATCACAAACCTACTCGAAATAAAAGACCCTAATATCACTATTTTAGAGCTTTTGAATACTGGAAAGAATAAAGGGAATTGTTGATTGCCTTAAACATCAAAAAGGAGAGAACCAATGTGATTCTCTCCAAATGTTAGTTTTTCATCTAGCAACTACAGTTGACAATGAGCCCAGAATAGTAGTCATCCTTAGGCATTTACGCATTCATCAAACCTAATTGTCGACCTACTTTCGCTTACGTGCAATGAGATGGATAGGTGTCCCCTCAAAGACAAAGGCCTGTCGGATTTGGTTTTCTAAGAAACGCATGTATGAGAAGTGCATCAACTCTTCTTCGTTAACAAAGATGACAAATGTCGGTGGTTTGACAGCTACCTGTGTCGCATAGAAAATCTTGAGACGCTTGCCCTTATCCGTCGGTGTCGGGTTGATGGCAATAGCATCCATAATCACGTCATTCAAGACAGCTGATGGAATACGCATGTTTTGGTTTTCGCTAATGCGTTTAATCATCTCAGGTAGTTTATGGAGACGTTGTTTGGTCACTGCCGACACAAAGATAATCGGAGCATAGGAAATGTATTGGAAATTATCCCTGATATCATCTTCCCACTGTTTCATGGTATGATTATCCTTTTCCAACATATCCCATTTATTCACCACAATGATAATACCTTTACCAGCTTCATGGGCAAATCCTGCGATGCGTTTGTCGTATTCACGAATACCTTCTTCGGCATTGATTACCATAAGGACAACGTCTGAACGGTCAATGGCTCTCATCGAACGCATGACTGAATACTTCTCAGTATTCTCATATACTTTACCAGACTTACGCATACCTGCGGTATCAATCATGGTGTACTCTTGACCATCACTATCCACAAAATGCGTATCAATGGCATCACGTGTCGTTCCTGCGATTGGGCTAGCAATCACGCGCTCCTCTCCCAAAATCGCATTAATCAGACTCGATTTGCCAACATTTGGACGTCCAATCAAGCTAAAGCGGATAATATCTGGGTTTTCCTCTTCTTGTTCGACAGGTAAATTCTCAACAATGGCATCCAAGACATCCCCTGTACCAATACCATGCACCGATGATACTGGGAAAGGATCCCCCAAACCTAAAGCATAAAAATCATAAATCTCATTACGCATTTCGGGATTATCAACCTTGTTGACAGCCAAGATAACAGGCTTGTTGGTACGATAGAGGATTTTTGCAACATACTCATCTGCATCTGTGACGCCTTCTTTGGCAGAAACCACAAAGACAATCACATCAGCCTCACTCATAGCGATATCAGCCTGATGCTTGATTTGCTCCATAAACGGAGCATCAACATCATCAATCCCCCCTGTATCAATCAGCGAAAACTGTCGATTTAGCCAGCTCGCTGACGTGTAGATACGGTCACGTGTCACGCCTTCAACATCCTCAACAATAGAGATACGTTCTCCAGCAATACGGTTAAAAAGTGTCGATTTGCCAACATTTGGCCTACCGACAATAGCTACTGTAGGTAAAGTCATTTTTCTTCCTTTTTCTATTCATCTGCTAGCTCTATCTAGCGTCTATTTATTCCTTGGAGGTGCATCTCTTTGGCTAAAAACCTGATACGTTCCATGACGCGCTTGGTCTGCCAAGTCTCATCTCCTGATTTTGTTATGGCTAATTTATGCTCCAAATCAGCAAAGCTGTAGTTTGAGGTAAAGAAGGTTGGCAATTCTTCGAGCATCCGATACTGCAAAATCACTTGCAAAACCTCATCTCTCACCCAAGATGATGATTGCTCTGCACCAATATCATCTAAGATAAGTACCTCTGCCGTCTTCACAGTATCCAACTCTTGCTTTACAGATCCAGTATTAATGGCATTTTTGATATCAATGACAAAGCTAGGGTAGTGCAACAATGTCACAGAAGCCCCTTTTCGCTCCGATAATTCATGAGCTAAAGCTGCCATTAAAAAAGATTTCCCAATCCCCATATCACCAAACAAGTATAATCCCTTTTGATTGGCTGATGGGTATTGCGTCACAAAGTCAACAAGGCTCTCAAAAACCTCCACACGCTTCACATCATCTAAGTGAATATCCTCAAACCGCACAGATTTATACGATTTAGGGAGGCTTAAAATGGTAATTCGATCATTGACTTCTTTTTGGCGTTGAGCCATTTTCAAGGCCTTAGTCTCTTGATAAGACACATCCGCAAACCCCTCATTCATTACCAAAATCGGCTCATAGCCTTTAGCAATGTAAGCCTCCGAACCTGTCAAAAAACGCTCACGCTCCATCAAAAATTGATTAAATTTAGGTAAACTCAACTTGATTTGATGAGATGTTAGTTGATGACTTAAGACAAAGTCTGAAATGACCTTGTCAGATAAAATCGCATCACTCAACTCTTTTGCAGAGTAACGGTTTAACCAACCTGATTGCTTGAGAGTATCTCCGACTTTCTCCATCTAGTCACCTTCCTTTCTGACTCTTTCCAAAGCACGACGCTTAATCTCTTCCAGCCGTTTTTGATCTTCTTGACTGGTCTGGTTTTGGTAATCTGCATTGCTCCAAGCCGGTAAATTAGATTTGGTCTGTTTATTAGCTTTTTTAGGTGTCTCACCCTGTTTTGGCTGACGCAGTTTCTCCATTGCCATTTCAGCTGTTTTTATCTCTTGGTAAGCAAAATCATTAGCCAACTTTTCAAGATAGCGACGATTCAGATTAGCTGATTTGGTCTTGTTGAGAGTATATAAGACCATGATGTTGATAACTTCATCTAAAAACCCTTGATTGGCTAAAATCGTTAGAAGAGCTTTTTCATCTTCGGTTACTCTTGCCTTACGCACATGCTTCAATTTTTCCAAAAAATCCTTGGCTGGTAAAGATTTTGCATCTTTTAAAATGATTTCTTCTTGTTTAGACCACAAGGATGCTGAGGAATTAACAGCATGTGTCATGACGCTTTGCTTTTGCGCCATACGCTCCAAAGAAATTGTCCGGTCAACTGCAGTCTCTTTCGCTAATTGGTAAGCTTGAATCCAGTTCAACTGATGCTTGTCTACAAAATGGTAGAGCCCAATGACATCTTGCTTATCATCAGCGAAATACAGGTCCTCAGACGCCATACGTTTTTGAAAACTATCCATATCAAACTCATCGTTTGAACGTAGTGGTAAATCAAGCGTTTTAGCCAAATCACCATGACTAGTAAAGACTTCTGAAAAACGTTTAGTCACTTCCTGAGCAGTGTCGGGCACCCTAATCATCAACTCAGAAACAGCATATTCTCCAATATAGTGTTCCAATAAACGACGGTAAAGAGAGTGGTTAAGAAAGGCATCCTTGGATAAGGCAGGTAGTAATCGAATGATATAACCATCGTTGTCCTTATAAAAAGCTATTAGCTTTAGAACTATAAGGACGGATAGAGCTTGCTCAAAACGAGGCATACCAAACTGCAAGTGATTAAGTAAGGATGTAAACTGATGATTGATTTGACCATTATCAAATCGTGAAACCAATAAAGCATACAAACTAGTCGCATCCTGACCAAGTATGGGTGCATAACAAAGAGCTAAACTTTGCTTATCATAGGAAACTTGATTATTCGGTAGAAAACGAAAGGTTTCAATCGGTCTCATGTTGTTCACGTCTCTTCTTCCCACTACGTACCCGCTTAGTAATTTGTTTTAGAAGCTCCTCTATCTCATCAACATCCTTGAAACTACGGTAAACGCTGGCAAAACGCACATAAGTAATTTCATCAAGCTCTGCCAGTTCATCCATTACCAGATTTCCAATAGCAGT
The DNA here is from genome assembly GCF_053206505.1 of Streptococcus fryi. Taxonomy (NCBI): domain Bacteria; kingdom Bacillati; phylum Bacillota; class Bacilli; order Lactobacillales; family Streptococcaceae; genus Streptococcus; species Streptococcus fryi. Next base: position 7,150 of record NZ_JBRUGW010000028.1, read on the forward strand.
GCTAGGTACCTCGCTATCATATTCAGTCCGAATAGATTGCTCGATACTGTAGACCACACGTTCGATATCTGAACTAGACACTGGGCGTTTTTGAGCACTTTGAATGATACCATTCAAGATTTTTTCACGTGAAAACTGCTCCCTTGTACCATCTTTCTTAATCACTAAAAGGGGCAACTCCTCAATACGCTCAAAGGTTGTAAATCGCGTTTGACACTGTTCGCACTCCCTACGACGTCGAATGGTTGTTCCCTCTTCAGCTTGTCGACTATCTATAACGCTTGATTTAGTATAACTACATTTAGGACAACGCATACTCTACCTCAATCTACCAGTTTCTTTTAACCTTTATTTTATCATAATTATAGGCATAACAAAAGCATCAGATGTTGTCTACAAGACGAGGGTAGCAAAAAGTTACCTATAACATAAAATCACCTTTTCCAGATGGTATACTTGGTGGAAAAGGTGATTTTTTATGTTTCTAACCGAAATTCTAAGAAAGAATAGCAGAAAACGTGGTTTCAATAATTTGTGAACTACACAACTATTTTAAACGTTTTTTTACGACCATCAGATACAGTGTAAATAACAATGATAACGATAGTAAAATGTTTAACAGATTAGACTTATCGCCTGTCGCTGGTAAAAGTTTAACACTATCATTCGATTTTGCTTTGGCATTATCCCATTGAGAAGATGATTTAGTATCAACATTGGAATTTGTATTGAGCAATCCATTACTCTTAGAAACTATATTTTGTTTCGAAGAATCAGCTTTTGCTTTATTTTGGGATTGTTCTGTTCCTTTAGCCATATCTTTCGGAACAGAGATTTTCGGCAGTACTGGCAATGTCCCCATTTCTGTACCATTTCCCTCTGGTTGTTCCTGTGGTCGTTCAGGTTTTTTATCGCCATTTTCTGACCCCCGTTGCACTTTAGGTGCATTAGGAGCAACTTTGTTGTCCTCTTTTCCAGTTGGTCCTTCAGACTCTTTAGATGTATCTGGAGAGCCTTCTGATTTAGGTGGCAACGGTGTTACTTGATTATCTGAACCTCCTACATTTGGCTGTTCTTTAGAAGATTCTGGTTGTTTTGGAGAGAGTTCAGGCTGTGTTTCTTCCTTAGAGCTATCTGGTCTCTTATCACTTGGACTAGACGCATCTTTGGCTTCTTCGGTTTCTCTAGGAGTTTCTGGAGACTTAGGTGACTCCAGTTGTGGTAACGAAGGTTTAACCGTATCATTTCCCTCTGGTTGTTCCTGTGGTCGTTTAGGTTTTTTATCGGCATTTTCTGACCCTGGTTGCACTTTAGGTGCAATAGGAGCAACTTTGTTGTCCTCTTTTCCAGTTGATCCTTCAGACTCTTTAGATGTGTCTTGAGAGCCTTCTGATTTAGGTGGCAACGGTATTACTTGATTATCTGAACCTCCTACATTTGGCTGTTCTTTAGGGGATGCTGGTTGTTTTGGAGAGAGTTCAGGCTGTGTTTCTTCCTTAGAACTATCTGGTCTCTTATCACTTGGACTAGACGCATCTTTGGTTTCTTCGGTTTCTCTAGGAGTTTCTGGTGACTTAGGTGACTCCGGTTGTGGTAACGAAGGTTTAACCGTACCAGTTCCCTCTGGTTGTTCCTGGGGTCGTTCAGGTTTTTTATCGCCATTTTCTGACCCCGGTTGCACTTTAGGTGCATTAGGAGCAACTTTGTTGTCCTCTTTTCCAGTTGGTCCTTCAGACTCTTTAGATGTGTCTTGAGAGCCTTCTGATTTAGGAGGCAACGGTGTTACTTGATTATCCGAACCTCCTACCTTTGGCTGTTCTTTAGGAGATTCTGGTTGTGTTGGAGAGAGTTCAGGCTTTGTTTCTTCCTTAGAACTATCTGGTCTCTTATCACTTGGACTAGACGCATCTTCGGTTTCTCTAGGAGTTTCTGGAGACTTAGGTGATTCCGGTTGTGGTAACGAAGGTTTAACCGTACCAGTTCCCTCTGGTTGTTTTGGAGATAGTTCAGGTTGTAAACCTGGCTGATTAACATCATTGCTTCCTGTATTTTCTTCTGGCAACAATGATTCTGGTTGTTTTGGTATTGGAGCATAGACAACAGTCTCAATAATATTTTCGGAGTTCTCTGTGACGTTTATGTCCTGTGCAGCGGTTTCTGCCTTCAAGCGAATAATAGGAGTATCGCCTACTCTTCGATCATTTGTGGTAGCAACATAACCAGAAACTATTGGCAATGGCTGTGCTTTTAAAACACGATCTCCTATCAAAATGCGATCTCCATCAACAACCTCCCATGATCCCCATTCAATGTCATCGCTCCCTACTAAACGTGTTCCAATACGTTCAAATGTCGTTGTCGTATTGAATGGTTTTGTTACTTCTTCTGTAAAGTAAGTTTGAGGGTTAAGTTTGATATAAACGATTTTTCGTGTTTTAGTACGACGCTCTTTTTCAATAACAGCTGGTGCGTATGTGACTGTCTCTAAGATATTATTATCCTTCTCTGTGACCTCTATATCATGAGAAGTTGTTTCTGCTGGGTAACGTACCGACGCACCGTTTCCTATTTTTCTATCAGATATCGTTGCCTTAAATCCAGGCACCACTGGCAAGGCCACTCCCTCTAAAATATTGTCATTATTTTTAGGTTTCCAATCTGACCAGATTACTTCCGTTGTATTAAACTCACCAAATAGCTTGGTCATGACACGTTCAAATACAACCTCTTGTTCCGAAGTTTCTGCTGCTTGACTTGTCTCATAAGTTTTGTTATCTATTTTGTTGTAAACAATTGTCCGTTTTACTGTCTTTGTCTCACGTTTTTCTTCAAACGGCGCATAGATGACAGTCTCGTTAACGTTGAGTGTCTCTTCATTTACTGGGAGAGACTGAGTCGTTACCTTAGGATCTAATCGATCCTCCTTTTGATCGCCAATCACGCGCTCAGCACGATAAGGTTTATACCCCGCTACATCAGGTAGCTCTCGTCCTTTGATCACCCTTTCATCAGTTAAAATACGGTCACCATCAACCAGTTCCCACGAACCCCACTCAATTTCCGTCTTATGGAGGAAACGCGTACCAATACGTTCAAATGTTCGTTCTTCTCTTACTGTTGGTGCTGCTTCTTCTGTTCTTGATGAATTAGGAATTAATTTTTTGTATGTAATAGTTCTAACAACTGTACGACGTTCCTTTTCTTCAACAGTAGGCTTATAGGTAACTGTTTCAAAAATATCTTGAGTATCACCAGTCACGTCAATGTCTTCAGCTGTAGTCGTCGCAGATAGTCTTTCAGGATTACCCTTACCAAATCGTCTATCAGAAGTGTCTGCTTTATAGCCCTCCACTACTGGTAAGGATACTCCCTTGAAAACCTTACTATCTCCCAAAACTTCCCATTCACCCCAGTTGACATCTTTACTACCATAGATTTTCGTTCCGATACGCTCTAAGGTTAACGTTTGAACAGAATCTGGTGCCGCAACCTGCACTTCATAAGTCTCTGGAATCACCTTAATATAGTTGATTCTACGTGTGACTTTTTTCGTCTCCTTTGTCACTTCTACAGGAATGTATGTGACAACCTCATTGATACTCGCATCAGAAGCACTAACCGTAATCGATTTCTCAGCAGTTTCAGGTGCTAAAACTTGCTGTTTAATATCTCCTTGATCCTTGTATACCGACTGTGGCTTATAGCCCTCTAATTTCGGTAATTGTACTCCCTCTAAAGAATCCTTACCATCAATAGCTTTCCACTCACCCCAGTTAAAATCAGAGTTGCCTTGGATTTTTACTCCCTTACGCTCAAAAATCACTTCTCGATCCACTGGTGAAAAGATTGAAATTGTTTCATTTGTTTTAGGATCAATTCGGTGAAATATTGTATGACGCTTAATTGTACGTGTCTCTGTTTTATGTTCAGCTGGCACATAAGTTACAATTTCGTCAATATTTTGAGTGTCCGCTGTGACATCAATATCTTGCTCCGTAATAGTTGGATCCAGAATTTGATTTTTATCCTGACCTTGATTCTTATACACCGATTTTGGTGCATAGCCTGGAATTTCAGGCAACTGAGCTCCTTCTAATGTTTTGTCTCCATTCTTAGGTGACCAATCACCCCACACAGTTTCTGAACTTCCATTATTAGTACCGAATCGTTCAAAAACTACCTCTCTCTTAATAGTTGGTGCGACTGGAGTTGTTTCATATTTTTCATCAACTTTATTATAACCGATCGTCCTAGTGATTGTACGTGTTTCCGTTTTTACATGATTTGAGGTGTTAACCACCTCTCCACCTGTTTCTCTCCCCTCCTCAGCTTGAACTGGCGTCACCATCAAAGTGTTAGCAAGTGCTAAACCTAATAGAACAGAAACAGTACCGACATGATACTTTCGAAGTGAAAAACGTTGAGATAACCCATACCAATTAAATGAACGATGCTTATTTGTCATAACAATAATCCTTATCTTTACTTTTTTCCAGTATTGTCCTTATATAACGCAACCAAAGATGCTAAAGATGTCAGAACAATATCAAGGTCATTATAACAAATTCCCATTTCTTAGACCATTGTTTTTAGAATCATTTAGCTTAAAATTGACTATTATTTTTTTATAAAATCTATAACAAAATCTTATAGCTATCACTCATGATTGTTAGCAGTTGTTAGTCAGTCAAAAAAGATAGTTTTACCAAAAAGAAATACAACATAAAAAAAGCTCGTCCAAAAACGAACTTCCTCTATATTATTTTTCACGTATCACATAGCCTAGACCACGAACAGTATGAATGTAACTCTCTCTGCCTGGAATATCAATTTTCCCTCTTAAATAACGAATATACACATCAACAACATTGGTTTCTGTACCATCTGTAAAATGCCATACTTGTTCTAATAAGTCATCCCGTGTCATTACCGTATTCATATTGGTCAATAAAGCATCTAGCAAATCAAACTCTCGCTTGGTTAACGGAATATGCTCATCACCACGAATACAAGAACGGCTAACATGATCCAGTTTTAAATCTTTGTAGGTTGATTTTCTCTTAGACTGATATTTGGCAGCTTCTAAATCTTGACGACGGAAAATAGCCCTGACACGCGCCAATAACTCCTCAATAGCAAATGGCTTCACAATATAACCATCAGCTCCCCTATCAAGACCAGAAACAACATCCATGACCGAATCACGTGCTGTCATCATGACAATATATGGTGATTTTTCAAGCATCAACCGTCGTGTTACTTCAAAACCATCCATCTCTGGCAACATCAAGTCTAATAACACCAAGTCATAGTCCTTATCCAAGGCGGCAGTCAAACCAGCCTTGCCGTTGTATTCAATATCAACTTCATACCCTTCATGTTGTAGTTCGAGAGAAACAAATTTTGCTAAATTTTTTTCATCCTCAATGATCAACACACGCTTTGTCACTGTCATCAACTCCTATCCTACTTTGAATTTACTAAACGGGGCAGAGATTATCCCTAGTTTATATTTTAATTATTCTAATCATGACATCTTTTTACTATCATTTTTAAAAAATACATTAAAATTCAGATTATGGCAAAAAGACTAGGCATAGCCTAGCTTACTGAATATTGTCTTGTTACATCGTTAAAGTAATCGTATCCTCATACAAACATGTATCAATAATTTGTTTTGGCAAGCGATACCAAATTATTAATAGTAAAGCGAAAGGTAACACACGGAATCCAGATACCCTTCATCACTATCTTATTATACTATATAAAATTAACCAATAGCAAGCATTTAGATTTATTTTTCATCAGAATCATGATCAAAAAGACCTGATAAGGCTGCAAATGGGTTTGTCTCTTTCTTTTTCTCCTCTTGCTGAGCTTGATACTGGTCCTGCGTTAGAACAGTCCAGTGTTCTCCACTCGGCAAATCATCACTATCTGCTTCTTCTGGTGTTAGGACACGTAGAGGGATGTTGAGGAGAATATTATCTATAACACTTTCCTTGAGGTCTATACTATCGCCCTCAATCACCAAGACCAACTCATCATCGACCATCTCTTGTTGAGCAATCACTTCAGAAGCTTCTATAAAAGCCTCAGTAACCAAATAACTATCCTCCAAGGAAACCGGTAACATAGAGCGAGAAGAAGGGAGAGTTAGTTGATAGGTTAATTGATACGTCAAGAGATAGAGACCTTTTTCATAAGCAACATTGCCTTTCACACTAGCTAAACTAACATCTATAAGGTCAGGATGACGTGCCATCAACTCTGTTTTGATGTCCAATTCTTCTTCAAAATCAATACCTGCATGGCGTTTTTTGATATCATTAATAGAAAACATACTTTCTTCCTTTTACATTTTTTCCAATCGAGCTATCCGCTCTGAGATGGGGGGATGAGTATCGAACAAGGCCTGAAAACCTAATCTTTTTTTCTTAGGATCATTAATATACAGAGCAGCACTCGCATCATCAATCGGTTGAGTCATGGGCGATGATTGGTCTAACTTAGCCAATGCCCTTATCATACCGTAAGGATTACGCGTCAACTCAACAGCCCCTGCATCAGCTTGAAATTCTCGTTGCCGAGAAATGGCTAATCGGATTAAACTAGCTGCCAAGGGGGCTAGAAGTATGGCCATAAAAGCAAAAACTAACGTCAAACCCTCTAACTGATCACTGCTACGATTGCGACTATCTCTACTGCGAGAGCTCCCCCCATACCACATCATGCGGCCACCAAAACTAGCAATCAATGAAACTGCACTTGCCAGAGCAACAGCTATAGTAGAAATACGAATATCGTAGTTTCTAATATGACTAATCTCATGTCCGATGACGCCTTCCAGTTCTTCACGGTTCATCACAGCTAACAAGCCTGTTGTCGCTGCAACAGCAGCTTTATCAGGGCTAGAACCTGTCGCAAAAGCATTTAACGACGGATCATCAATGATAAAAACGCGAGGCATGGGAATTTGAGCGACCATTGCCATATCCTCAACAATATGGTAATAATCTGGGGCATCGACTGCCGTGACTTCTCTAGCACCATTCATCGACATCACGACATTGGTAGACTGAAAAATCATAATGGTCGCATAGACAGCACCAATAACCAAGGCAAGTACCACACCTGTTTTTCCTGAGCCTGCCATAAGATAACCAACAGCGGCACCAATTAGAGCTAAGAGAGCAAAGAAAACAACGATTAACAGTACTGTCTTTCGCTTATTACGCGCAATTTGTTCAAATAACATATCACATCTAAACGTTAGAAGTCAAAAGTAACCTTTGGTACGGCTTTTTCTTCTTCGGGTACTTGTAAGAATTCAGCTGGTTTAAAACCAAATAAGCCTGCAATGATATTACTTGGGAATGTCTCTAACATCACATTGTAATTAGATGTTGTTGTGTTATACAACTGACGTGAATAGGAAATCTTATTTTCCGTATTTGTCAACTCATCTTGCAATTTCAAAAAACCTTGGTTGGCTTTCAATTCTGGGTAGTTCTCAGCTACAGCAAAAAGACCAGATACTTGTTTTGAGAGCGCGTCTGATGCTATCATAGCTTCTGAAGGTGAAGAAGCCTTTGCCACTTGCGCTCTCAACTCAGTAATTTTCTCAAATGTCTTTTCCTCGTAACTAGCGTAGCCCTTAACTGTTTCAATTAAATTTGGGATTAAATCATTACGACGTTTTAATTGAACATCAATCTGACTCCAAGCCTCCTTATTGTGCATGCGTTTTTTGACAAGACCATTATAGACACTAATGACAAAAATCACTAAAATAGCTAGCACACCTAAACCAATCCACAAATACATATTAAACTCCTTTTATTTATTTTGGAAATGCGTAAAGAAACTGAAGTCAAGTTACACTATCTGATGCAATAGCACGACAAACAAAACGCCTTAAACAAGATGTTTCCCATAGCTAGACGTCATCTCTTTTAAAAAGCTATATAGACAACCGATTAGGCTTCTTTTTTAGTCGCTCACGCCACTTCCATTCTTAGTTATTATTATAACACTTTTCCATTATTTTGGGCATTTTGATTATCAACACATATAAATATCTGTTCCCATAGGTGATAGGATTGGCATTTTATGATAAAATAAACTGATATTAGTATAAAGAGGAATAATATGACACCCCAACAATTTGAAGCCTACCTACTTGAACAAGGTATAACCCTATCTGAACATCAAAAAAAACAATTTGATACTTACTTCCGTCTCCTAGTCGAGTGGAATGACAAAATAAACTTGACTGCGATCACAGAAAAAGAAGATGTTTATCTTAAACATTTCTATGACTCAATCGCACCGATTTTACAAGGTCATCTTAGTAATAAACCCATAAAACTTCTCGATATTGGAGCAGGTGCTGGATTCCCAAGTCTTCCAATGAAAATACTGTTCCCAGAAATTAATGTGACTATTATTGACAGTTTAAACAAACGCATCACTTTTTTAACCCATCTTGCAGAACAGCTCGGTTTAGAACAGGTTCAATTTTATCACGGTCGCGCAGAAGATTTTGGACAAAACAGTGCTTTTCGTGGACAATTCGATGTCGTAACCGCACGCGCAGTTGCTCGATTACAAATCTTATCAGAGTTAGCCATACCATTCCTAAAACTAAATGGGCATCTCATCGCCCTTAAAGCAAGCTCTGCCGGACAGGAAATCGAAGAAGCTAAAACAGCGCTATCAACACTCTTTGCCAAAGTAGATACTAGTAGTGACTATACACTTCCTAATGGCGACCCTCGTCATTTAATTGTTGTCACCAAAAAGAAAGAGACACCTAACAAATACCCCCGTAAAGCTGGTGTCCCAACTAAAAAACCACTTTAGAAAGCAACTATGAAATCAATTCTCTCATCTCAGAGACTGTCCATCACTCAAAAAATCAGTTTAAGCTTTTTACTCCTCATTTTGATTGGTAGTCTTCTGCTATCTCTCCCCATTATGCACTATCCTTCAGCACCTAACACCACCTATTTTGATCATCTATTCAATACCGTATCAATGGTCTGTGTCACAGGGCTATCAGTATTTGCAGTTGCAGATGTCTATAACCGTTTAGGGCAAATTATTGTTCTCATGCTCATTCAGATTGGTGGCTTAGGGCTTGTCAGTCTAATCTCATTAAGCTACTACACCCTTAATCGAAAAATATCCCTTTCTGACCAAAGCTTACTTCAGTCCTCCTTAAGTAAGGATAATCACAAAGACTTGAAACACTACCTTTTCTTCGTTTACAAAACAACCCTTATTATCGAGGGATTGTGTGCCATGCTACTCATGATTGACTTTGTCCCTAGACTAGGTTGGTCAAACGGCGTATTTACCAGCATCTTCCTAGCAATATCCGCTTTTTGTAATGCTGGTTTTGACAACTTAGGTTCATCTAGTCTAATCACCTATAGCTTAGACCCCTTCCTTAATTTGGTTATCGCCTTTCTGATTATTGCTGGGGGATTTGGTTTTGCAAACTGGTTCGACGTTTTGTCTGCTGGCCAAAAATACCTCAAACAACGTCCAAAACATCTTAAATTAATTAAACGCCAATTAAAGCTACAAACCAAATTAGTCTTAAAGGTATCAGGGATCATTTTATTCGTCGGAACAGGCCTTACCTGGATATTAGAGCATAATAATCCTAATACCATCGGTCAACTCCCCTTCTGGCAACAACTCATGGTCAGCTTTTTTCAAACCGTTACCATGAGGACTGCAGGTTTTGCAACAATTGACTATACACAAGCCGGCTTTGCAACTAACCTTATCTACATGATTCAAATGTTTATCGGGGGAGCACCTGGAGGTACAGCCGGCGGCATTAAATTAGTCGCAGCAAGTATTGTTTTATTACTTTTTAGAGCTGAACTCAGAGGACAAGACGAGGTTACACTAGGACATCGTATTCTACCAAATAAACTCATTAAACAAACTCTAACGGTACTAATATTTTATATTATTGTTCTGTTGTCTGGATATTGTCTTTTATTAACCTTTGAACCAAATTTACATCCTTTCCACCTTCTTTTTGAAACCATCAGTGCCTTAGCAACTGTCGGTGTCACTATGAATGTGACGCCTAACTTAGGACCAGTTGGTCGCGTCATCATCATGATACTTATGTTTATTGGACGTGTCGGTCCGATAACTGTCTTGCTCAGTCTAAGACAAAAAACAGAAAAAACGATTAACTATGCCAAAACAGATCTAATGATTGGCTAATAGAAAAGGAATTACTATGAGAGAAAAAATTATCGGTGTCCTTGGTCTAGGTATCTTTGGCCAAACACTTGCTCAAGAACTTAGCCGCTTTGGTCAAGAAGTTATTGCTCTTGACACTAAACCAGAGCATATTCAATTGATAGCTGACGAAGTTAGCCGAGCCGCTATTGGCGATATCACTGATATCGAATTCTTGAAGCAAACTGGTATTGAACAAGCTGATGCTGTAATCATTGCAACAGGAAACAATTTAGAAGCATCTGTCTTAGCGGTTATGAATTGTAAAAAACTAGGTGTGCCTCGTGTCATCGCTAAAGCTAAAAGCATAACTTACGAAGAAGTTCTTTACGCTATAGGAGCTGATGTGGTTATATCACCAGAACGTGAGTCAGCAAAGGTATTAACATCTAACATTCTACGCCATTCCATTGAAGACATTTTCCACTTAGAAGGCGATATGTCCATTATAGAATTCAAATTACCAAAGGAATGGACTGGTAAAACTGTTCGCGAATTAAATGTCCGCAAAAAGTATGACCTTAATTTGATTGGCACTCGATTGGATAAACTCAGTCCTATTGATACCCATATCCCAATTGATTTACCATTTGCTGAAGGAACGATCATAGTAGCTATCGCTAATTCACGGACATTTGAGCAATACGATTATCTTGGATATTTTAATTAAATCTTGTTACATAATCTAAAAAACGCAACAAAAACGTTGCGTTTTTTAGATTATAAAATGTTATCGAATTCCTGTCTAACTGCTTTGGGCCAAACACTTGATTGTACTTCTCCAATATGTCGCTTACGCAATAGGAACATGGCCAAACGGGATTGACCAATCCCTCCACCAATAGACAAGGGAAATTCACCTGCTAATAGACTCTGATGCCAATCAAAAGCCAATCTATCTTGATCACCAGTCAAAGCGACTTGGCGTTTTAAGGCTTCTTGGTCCACACGGATACCCATTGAGGACAGTTCAAACGCCGACCCTAGGGCTTCGTTCCAGACCAAAATATCCCCATTAAGACCTTTATAACCTTGCTCAGTTGGAGTCGTCCAGTCATCATAGTCAGGTGCACGACCATCATGTGGCTTACCATCAGCCAAGTCACCACCAATACCAATGAGGAAAACCGCACCAAATTCTTTGGCTATAGCATTCTCACGCTCTTTAGAAGTCAAATCAGGATAACGAGCAACTAATTCTTCTGTATGAATAAAAGTAATCTGTTTGGGTAAAAGAGACTCAATATCATAACGAGCTTCTACAGCCAACTCTGTTAAGCGAATAGCCTTGTAAATTTGCTCTACTGTCTCTTTTAAGTAAGCAAGGTTACGTTTCCCCTCAGGAATAACTTTTTCCCAATCCCATTGGTCAACATAGACAGAATGTGTCGGATCAAGAGAATCCTCATCAGGACGTAAGGCTTTCATGTGAACAAACAGCCCTTCTCCTTCATTAAAACCAAAGCGTGCTAATGTATGACGTTTCCATTTTGCCAACGAATGCACGACCTCATAAGTTTCATCTGGAATCAACTTGACATTAACCCTAACCGCATTTTCAACACCAGAGAGATTATCTTGCATCCCATCACCAACACGAGACAAAATTGGTCCTTGAACTTCAACAATTTCTAATTTATCAATTAAATACTGGGTAAAGGTATTCTTAACAAAGGAAATCTCCTCTTGTTGATGAATAAAACTTTTTTTCATACCAGGCCTCCAAAGAAATAGATAGTATTATTTTACACCTTTTTAGTCAAATGACAAGCTTTTTGAACAGATTAGTTGCTTTTTTCAAAAAAGTTTCACAAAGCGTTTTTGGTCTAATTTTTCCTGATACCCAACCGCACGATAAAAACGGTGAGCTTCTTCCCGATTCATTCCAGAATTGATACGAATACCATAAAACCCTGATTTTTGTGCCTCTTCCTCTAATGCCATCAGTAACTGTCGACCGTAACCTTTGCCTTGTTCTTCTTTTCTGACCGCTAAGGCCAGCACATTTAGAAGTGTTGGAAAATAGAGGCAATCATATCGTGCACCATGACAATAACCAACCAGTACACCTCTGGCATCATAATCCCCTAAAAGCAAATGGTCTTGATGCTGTAACAAGTCCTCTAGTTTTTTAGTGGTCTCTTCAATAGAGTTTTGATAGCCCAATTCTAGTGCATTAAGGCTCTGCACCATTTCTCCATCAGCTATTGACAGTTTTTTAATCATGATTTACCTCTTTTATTCCTTTATCCACTAAGCTACTTTTTAAAGCAGTATATAGGTCTTTGGTTACCCGCCTTGGACCACGTACCGTCGTAATCCCCAATTCAGCCAAGCGTTCCTTTGAAAAGTCCTTATCCTCAAAGGTTACTAGCAAACGCATTCGCATTAAGGTTTTGATATCCGCCCTATCTCTGTACCCATCATTAGTCAAATCAGACTCTATAACTTGACAGCAATAGCGCAAACAACGCTCTGGTGCAGTCATGTAAATCGCTACGATATCACCCTTTTTCATGGCAGCCTTTTGTGTCCACAGTATCTCCTGACTAGCCGCAAACTCAGCAGAAATATCGTAATACTTAGGATTGGCAGGAATAATCCAGTAATCTGGTTCACCCTCCACCTGATAACCTTTGGGTGCTACTAATTGCCGACTAGTCACCACCAAGTCCCAGATAAGCTCATCCGACAAACGATCATCAAGGATTATAGACATCCAATTCTTCTTTGACATATGATAGCTTGGGTAAATGCCCTCTTTATCCAATAAATCCATATAAACATCAGATGAGACTTTGATGTTAAGCACATCGACAACCTCATCCTCTTCTGAAGCATCCAGTTTTTGACGATTTAAGGGAAATAGCAAAGCGTACCACTTGCGATTGACTGGTACTCGAAAACTCGCTATCTCTGGTGATTTCTCAAATGGAAAATCTGGCACATCAGAAAATGTTGTCTCCAAACGTCTTGCTATTCTATTTGCCTGCTCAGACTGAAAATGCTTGTCAATATAGCAGGTTGAAACAATATTCTCTAAAAGAGCGACATAAGCCTCTCGCACCTGACCAACAAAACGTCCTGTCACAGTTGTCGCACGAAAAGCCGTATAAGGCTCCCCCATATCAACATCAATGACATCAGCCTTCAACTCACCTGTTGTAGCCACTTGAACAAGCACCTCAAACTGACCATCTAAAATTGACTCACGGTAATGATAGCCATCTTCTGTTTTATCAAAACCAAATGCTAGTAAGTTCTCAGCGACCAAGGCTTTATGTTTGAACAACTCGTCTTCCAAATAAGAACCCTCACTTTCTAAACCTTTTCCTCATCACAACAAAAATCCTCCTTACACTTCACAGTGATTAAGGAAGCTCATCCTAATGTTTTATAAGATTGCACCACCTAATTCTAAGGAAGGCACATCATGTTGCACAACAGGAACCCCTTTGTCTGCTAGCAAGGCTAATGCAAATGGGTGTTGACGGTAGGCTGTCTTATAGGTGATTTTACTGATACCTGCTTGGAGCAAAGCCTTTGTACAGTTCACACAAGGAAAATGCGTCACAAAAATCTCGGTATTATTCGTTGAAATCCCCTCTTTAGCACACTGTATCAAAGCATTCATCTCAGCATGCACCGTCCGAATGCAATGCCCTTCGTCCATCTGATGCCCCACCTCATCGCAATTAGCTGTCGCAGAAACTCCACCATTATAGCCCGTCGCAATGATACGGTTATTTTTGACCAAAACAGCACCGACATAGGCTCTATCACAAGTCGAACGTTTGGAAATCAACTCCGCATTTGCCATAAAATAATCTTGCCACGATAAACGCTCTGTCATAGCTCCTCCTATAACACAATCAATTCCTTAGGTGCCAAGGTCAATACCTCACAACCATTCTCAGTAATCAAGAGATCATCTTCAATACGAACACCATATTTGCCCTCAATATAAAGTCCTGGCTCATCAGTCACAACCATTCCTGCCTGCAATTCACCAGCTCCTGTGTGGAAGAAAGGCAATTCGTGAACATCGAGTCCCATACCATGTCCAATACCATGCGTAAAGTAATCGCCATAGCCAGCCTCTTTTAAGACATCACGCGCCACCTTATCATAATCTGGATTAGCCATACCAGCTTTAGCATGTTCAATCAAGGTTTGATTACTACGTAAGACAAGGTCATACAAAAGACGCTCCTCATCAGTCACCTGACCAACATGAATGGTTCTCGTCATATCACTGACATAATGATTGTAATAACAGCCAAAATCTAAGGTAACTGTCTCACCAGACGCAATCTCTTTGTCACTAGCAACACCATGTGGCATTGAAGAGCGATAGCCTGATGCCACAATCGTTTCAAAAGACACACCAGACGCCCCCAGTTCTCTCATTCTAAAATCAAGGAAATTAGCAACTTCAATCTCTGTCTTACCTGGTTTGATAAAGTCTAAAACATCCAAGAAAGCTTGGTCTGAAATCTGACAGGCACGGCGAATAGTTGCAATCTCATCAGCATCTTTTATCATACGTAGAGTTTCTACAAAGTCACTCGTGGCAACCAAGTCATAACCCTCAAAAGCAGACGATAAGGTTTGGTAAAAGCCATAAGACACCTGATTTTCAAAACCAATCTTTTTCAAACCATCTTCCTTGATAATCTTTGCAATCTCTGTTAATGCTGAACGCGTCTCTATGATGTCAAAGCCCACAACCTGCTTCTTCGCAATTAAGGTGTAACGAGCATCCGTCAAGAACAAACGACGATTCCCACTGATAAAAATCGTTCCCGCACTACCCCAAAAGCCAGTCAGATAATAAATATTCTTCTGACCAGTTACCACAAAACCATCTAAATCACTCGCTGTCAACTTAGCCTCAAAGGCTCTAACACGATGTTCCATACGTTTCACCTGCGATTGCTCGCCCTTTCTAAACTTACTAGCATTATAGCACAAGTTAGACAGCAAAAAAAGCCGATAATACGGCTTTTAGAAAACAATCTGGTGTTCTTATGAATTATACCCAAACATCATCAAAAAAATAAGGATATAAGTCAGAGCAAACATAACTAATAAGTAAATCAGATAGAGTAATACAAACCATTGTTTTGGTAATCGAAGCATTTGACGATACTTAACGAGATAAATACCCAAGCAAATACTCATAAGCCAAACTAAAGCTGCCAACATTGTCAACATCTTCTTGACCTCCTCTGATGATTTTCCCTTTTAGCTTATCACAAAGACAATGAGGTAGCAAGCCTAAATATTAAATTTTATTTATTGGGCTTCGTATCCTGACCATATTTATTCTTTCTTTTAAAAATTTGTACCCAAAAGACAGTAGATGTTTTAATTTCTACTATCTTAAATACTACTTTTTGCTCTATAATCTAGGATTTAAACTATTAACCCATTTTTCAAAAAAATCATTTTGCTGCTTTGTATTTGGAAAATAGCTCACTTCGGCATAATCCCATATATGAACAATATTTTTAAACTCTGCCTGTTTTCCTATTTCAACAAGACATACTTTATCTGTTGCACACATCATATTAGATTGAACAACATTATATAGTGAACCGTTACACCTAATGCCATAACCCAATAATAACATTTTATCTCTGAATTTTTGAAATGCAGAAAAATATCCATAATCAGAAATAATAACTTCTTGTCCGTCAACTACGGTTCTTATAATGATATTTTCAGATGTTTCTGCTTCATCAACTTCTATAGGAAAAAGTATTTCTTGTTCAGAAACAAGGTGTTTTAAGGTAATCTCATACATTTCCATCTCATTACCCCATAAATTCTAAGTTCCGCATGTTTAGTTATGAATGTTTCCATATCCTGATATCTACCTCCCAACTTTTTAAATAATGGCGGAATGTCATTTTTTAGGTATTGTCAACAATATTGTTTCTACTCAATTCCCAACTTTTCTTTCAAATAACGTCCTGTATAACTTGCCTCATTTTGAGAGACTTCTTCTGGTGTACCTGTCGCAACAATGGTACCACCACCGACACCTCCTTCTGGACCCAAATCAATCAAATAATCGGCTGTCTTAATAACATCCAAGTTATGTTCAATGACCAGAACAGTATTGCCATCATCCACAAAACGCTCCAGCACCGTCAACAAACGTGCAATATCGTCTGTATGAAGCCCTGTTGTCGGCTCATCAAGGATATAGAAACTCTTACCAGTTGAACGCTTATGTAATTCACTAGCCAATTTCATCCGCTGTGCCTCACCACCTGAAAGGGTCGTCGCAGGTTGACCAAGGGTCACATAACCCAATCCAACATCCTTAATGGTTTGAATTTTACGAGCAATTTTCGGAATCGCTGCAAAGAAAGTAGCCGCGTCATCAACAGTCATATCAAGGACATCCGCAATCGTCTTATCCTTATAGCGCACCTCCAAGGTTTCACTATTGTATCGTTTACCATGACAAACTTCACAAGGAACATAAACATCAGGCAAGAAGTGCATCTCGATTTTGATAATCCCATCTCCAGAACATGCCTCACATCTCCCGCCCTTGACGTTGAAACTAAAGCGACCTTTCTTATAGCCTCGAATTTTAGCTTCATTGGTTTGTGCAAACAGGTCACGAATATCATCAAAAACACCAGTATAAGTCGCAGGATTTGACCTCGGTGTACGACCAATCGGACTTTGGTCAATATCTATCAAGCGATCTATATGCTCAATCCCCTCAACTGCCTTATGTTTTCCAGGTTTATCTGAATTTTTGTTTAATCTCTGAGCAATGGCTTTTTTCAAAATACTATTAACAAGCGTTGATTTCCCAGAACCAGACACCCCTGTGACAGCAATCAATTTTCCTAAAGGAAAATGAACATCAATATTTTGCAAATTATTAGCCTGAGCACCTGTCACAGCAATAAAGCGACCTGAACCAGTTCGTCGACTCGTAGGCACTGGAATAGTCTTGCGCCCTGAGAGGTACTGTCCAGTAATCGACTTCTTATCCTTAGCCACTTGATCCGGTGTCCCAGCAGAAACAATTTGTCCCCCAAAAGCGCCCGCTCCAGGACCAACATCAATCAACCAGTCCGCTTCACGCATGGTGTCTTCATCGTGTTCCACAACGATCAAGGTATTGCCCAAATCACGCATCTTTTTCAAACTCGCAATCAAACGGTCATTGTCACGCTGATGCAGACCAATGGACGGTTCATCCAAAACATAGAGAACCCCACTCAGATTTGAACCAATCTGAGTCGCTAGACGAATACGCTGACTCTCACCACCAGACAAGGTTCCCGCCGATCGTGATAAGGTCAAATAGTTCAAACCAACATTATTTAAGAATGTTAACCTATCCTTGATTTCCTTCAAAATAGGTCTGGCTATCATCTGATCATTTTGACGTAGAGTCAAGTCTTCCAACCACTCCAAATGGCGTTCGATAGACAAATCAGATAGGCTCCCGATATGCAAGCCATTCTCTCCCCCCATCTTGACAGATAAGGCTTGGTCATTGAGACGATAACCATGACAGGTCACGCAAGTCAATTCATTCATATAACCTGTCATAACTTGACGGGTGTAATCACTATTGGTTTCCTTGTAACGACGGTGAATATTAGTTACAACTCCCTCAAAGACAATATCAATGTTACGTTCACCACCAAAATCATTGATATAGTGAAAATGGAACTCCCTATCGCCGGAACCATAAAGAACCAAATCTTTTTCCTCAGCTGTCAATTCATCAAATGGTGTATCCATATCTACACCAAATTGGGTCATCGCTTGTTCGAGCATGGTAGGGTAATAATTCGAGGAAATGGGATTCCAAGGCACCAAAGCACCTTCACGAAGTGTCTTACTACCGTCAGGAACCACTAAGTCTAAATCAACTTCTAATTTCATGCCCAAACCATCACAAGTACTACAAGAGCCAAATGGCGCATTAAACGAAAACAAACGAGGCTCTAATTCTGGCACCGTGAACCCACAAACAGGACACGAATAATGTTCCGAAAATAGCAACTCATTCTCATCCATCGTATCAATAATGACATAGCCATCAGCTAATCTGAGGGCAGCTTCAACGGAATCAAACAAACGGCTACGAATACCATCCTTATTGATAAGGCGATCGACCACCACTTCAATATCATGTGCCTTATTCTTGGATAATTCAGGTACCTCAGTTACATCATGGACATCACCATCCACACGAACACGAACATAGCCATCTTTTTGCACCTTGTCAAAAATAGTTTTATGCTGACCTTTCTTACGACGCACAATAGGTGCCAAAATTTGCATTTTAGTTCTCTCTGGCAATGCCAAAACCTGATCAACGATTTGCTCCACAGACGAAGCTGCGATTTCACCGTGACCATTAATACAATAAGGACGCCCAACCCGCGCATACAACAACCTCAAATAGTCATTGATTTCTGTAACAGTACCTACTGTCGAACGAGGGTTCTTACTGGTCGTCTTTTGGTCAATGGAAATCGCTGGGCTAAGACCGTCAATAGAATCCACATCTGGCTTGTCCATATTTCCCAAAAACTGTCTCGCATAAGCTGATAAACTCTCCACATAGCGACGTTGCCCTTCAGCATAAATCGTATCAAAAGCCAAACTAGATTTACCAGATCCTGACAGACCTGTGACTACTACCAATTGATCACGTGGAATATCAACATTAATGTTTTTTAAATTGTGGGCACGTGCTCCACGAATACTAATTTTTTCTTGCATGATGTTCACTTTCGTTATCGTTTTCATTGATCATTTAGCACCGAAACAATCACATTTCCACCATTATATCAAAATTTTCAAATAAAGACTTGCCACAAAATCTTTGATTTTTGGTATAATAGTACAGTATGGCAGATTTTATATTGCCTAAATATTAGTTTAAAAGGAGGGGCTATCATGAAACAAATGTTTCTGTCGACAGCAACAGAATTCAAAGAAATCGAAACTTTCGAGCCAGGTGCTTGGATAAACTTGGTAAACCCCTCCCAGGAAGAATCTGTTAGACTTGCTGAAGAATTTAATATTGATATTACAGACCTTCGTGCACCACTTGACGTTGAAGAAATGTCACGTGTCAGTGTTGAAGACAACTATACTCTGATTGTCGTTGACGTCCCAACAACTGAGGAACGCAATGGTAAGAGTTACTATTTTACCATTCCTTTAGGTATCATTGTAACAGAGAATGCCGTTATCACAACATGCTTAGAAGCTCTATCATTATTTGACCACTTTTTTAACAGACGAATCAAAAATTTTTATACCTTTATGAAAACACGCTTCGTCTTCCAATTACTCTATCGCAATGCAGAACTTTTCCTAACTGCCCTTCGCTCTATCGATCGTCAATCAGAACGTATTGAATCACAACTAGAGCAAGCAACGCGAAATGAGCAATTGATCGATATGCTTGAATTAGAAAAGTCAATGGTCTACCTAAAAGCTTCATTAAAATTCAATGAACGAATTGTTAAAAAATTATCTAGCCATAATAGCAGTTTAAAAAAATATGTTGAAGATGAAGATCTCTTAATTGATACCTTAATTGAAACCCAGCAGGCCATAGAAATGGCAAGCATCTACGAAAATGTCTTAAATGCTATGACTGGAACATCAGCTTCTATTATTTCAAACAATCAGAATACTATCATGAAAACACTGGCTTTGGTTACCATGACATTGGATATTCCAACAGTTATCTTTTCGGCCTACGGCATGAACTTCCAGGATAACTGGCTTCCACTCAATGACCGCCCTTATGCCTTTTGGTTTGTGGTCCTCATGGCAATCAGTTCAAGTTCCCTCATGATCCTATACTTTGTCCGTAAAAAATGGTTCTAAGCCATTTATACACACTCAAGGAGTTACTATATGCAAGATTTAAGTCAATTTACAAAGAAAAATCAAGAGTTTATCCATATCGCTACTCATCAACTGATTAAAGATGGAAAATCCGATAAGGAAATTAAAGAAATACTAGAAAATGTTCTTCCAACCATTCTAGAAAATCAAAAAAAAGGTATTCCAGCTCGTACCTTTCTAGGAGCACCAACAGCTTGGGCACACGAATTTACAGTGCCTAAAGAAAGCAAAAAAACTTCTATCACCGTTGATAAAAATACAAACCCATGGCTTATGTGGTTAGATAGTTCACTGTTCTTAACAGCTCTAGTACTGCTAATGAATGGTATGTTGCCTATTTTTGGAAACGATACCTCACAGATTTCAGGTATCATCTCCATTTTAACTTTAGGTTTCTTGGGTGGAGCGGCAATCTACGCTATATATCATTTTATTTATAGCCGTCTAGGTACTTCCGAACGTCCGAGCATGCCAAAAATAATAGCCATCGTATTAACGTCTATGGCTGTTTGGGTTTTACTATCCTTTATGACAGAGCTACTTCCCACAAGTATCAACGCTAGATTACATTACTCTATCTATCTCATTCTAGCTACTATTTTCTTTTTAACTCATCTATATATACAAAAAAAATACAATATACAAAATGCCATGTCACCAATCCGTTAACATGTAGCACTTTCAGCTTAGCTTTAATATTTTAGGGCTCTATAATTTCTGTAGTGGGTAACTCCACCATAGATCATATAGGACCTTTTGAGTACCAAAAAAGCCCCATATGATCTATAATGAAAAGCAACCAAACCATCATTAGAAAGCCTCATATGGAATAAATAACTAGTCGGGGGAGTGACTAGTTATTCCCGAGCCTAAAAATAAAAAAGCGAGGATTTTATCACAAACCTACTCGGAATAAAAGACACTAATATCACTATCTTGGATTATAAAGAGACGGGAACACATAAGGAAATCATCGCTAAACTGGACTATCCCGCCCCAAAATGTCACCATTGTCAAGGTCAAATGGCTAAATACGACTTCCAGAAAGCATCCAAAATACCTTATCTAGAATGTGCCGGGTACAAGACACTAATTCGATTGAGAAAGCGCCGCTTTCGCTGTTATGACTGCAGAAAAATAGCTATCACTGAGACGGTTATGCTCAAGATAAGCAGATGCTGCCAAAGGTCAATCCTATCTTTCAGACGGTCTTTAGGACCTTTTTGAAAGACAAGGACATGATTATCAATGCTTTAGAGCTACCCTATTCAAATGCCAAACTTGAGGCGACAAACAACCTCATCAAAGTCATTAAACGAAATGCCTTTGGATTCCGAAACTTTGACAACTTTAAAAGAAGGATTTTGATTGCCTTGAACATCAAAAAGGAGAGAACCAATCTGATTCTCTCCAGATGTTAGCTTTTCATCTACCCACTACAGTTGATAATGAGCCAACAAAAAGACAAACCCGTTTAAGGGCTAGTTTATCTTTGGTCTGTACCTCTTATCAAGAGGCTTGTCTTATTACTCCGGCAGCAGGACTCGAACCTGCGACATCATGATTAACAGTCATGCGCTACTACCAACTGAGCTATGCCGGATTAACGCTAAGCGACTCCCTTATCTCACAGGGGGCAACCCCCAACTACTTCAGGCGTACTAGGGCTTAACTACTGTGTTCGGCATGGGAACAGGTGTATCTCCTAGGCTATCGTCACTTAACTGATTG